>JALSSK010000517.1 GCA_026984335.1 Rhodothermales bacterium | reverse complement strand
TGACGCGCCACAGAAACCGCGCTTCCTTGAGATCGATCAGGCCCACGACGGCGACCATGACGATGGCGGCGAGCACGGCCTTGGGCATGAAGAAGAAGAGCGGCGTCAGGAACAGGAGCGTCAGCGCGATGACGCCGGCGCTGAGGATCGCGGCGAGCGGGGTGCGCGCCCCTGCCTGGTCGTTGACCGCCGTGCGCGAGAAACCACCCGTGGTCGGATAGGCCTGGAAGAGGCCGCCGAAGAGGTTCGCCAGCCCGAGGCCGATCAACTCCTGGTTGGCATCGACCTCGTACCGGTGCTTCGAGGCGAAGGCCTTCGCCACGGCGATCGATTCCATGAAGCCGACGAGGCCGATGGCCAGCGCCGTCGGCAGAAGCGCGTCGATCTCCGCCATCCCGACGTCGGGCAGCACGAACCCGGGCAGACCGCTCGGCACCTCGCCGACGATCTTGACGCCGAGGAGGTCGAGGCGCAGCAGCCATACGACGAGCGTGGTGAGCACCACCACCACGAGCGCGCCGGGAAAGGTCTTCTTCCAGCGCTTGAGGCCCACCAGCAGCACGATGCTGCCGAGGCCGAGGGCGAGCGTCGGAAGGTGGGTGGCGCCGATCTGGGTGAGCGCGCTCCAGAGGATCTCGTGGATGTAGTTCGAGCGGGCAATGCTCAGACCGAGGAGATGCTTGAGCTGATTGAGCCCGATGATGAGCGCCGCCGCCGAAGTGAAGCCGCTCAGGACGGGATGCGAGAGGAAGTTGGTGAGGAAGCCGAAGCGCGCCACGCCGAGAAAAAACTGGAGCGCCCCGACCATGAGCGAGAGCGTCAGCGCCAGCGTGACGTACAGCGCCACGTCATCGCCGGCCAGCGGCGCCACCCCCGCCGCCACCAGCAGCGACACCATGGCCACCGGCCCCACGGCGAGTTGCCGCGAGGTCCCGAAGAGCGCGTAGATGATGAGCGGCACGAGCGAGGCGTACAGCCCGTAGATCGGGGGCAGCCCGGCGATCAGCGCATAGGCCATCCCCTGCGGTATCAACATCACCCCGACGGTGAGGCCCGCCGACAGGTCGCCGGAAAAGTCCTCGCGACGGTAGTGGGGCAACCACTGCAAGGGGGGAAAAAAACGGGATAAGACGTTCATGGATCTATGTGAAAAGGCGGCGCCCGGAGACGGCCGGATTCGCTTCGCTGGGCCGCGCGTTGCGCCGTTCGAAGGGCGTATGGGGAATCATCAATTCGGAAAGGGCAAAGAGCGGGAAGCGCCGGGGAAGGCTTTCAGGGACTTCACAGGGGTCCTTCACACCCCTTCCCTCGACGCGCTTCCCGCTCGTTCACCCCGACCGTCAGGCTACGGCGTGAATTTCCTCTCCCTCGGCGAAGTCATGCCCTTCCATCCACTTCTCGATATCGCCGTTCACAAAAATCACGTCGTAGCCATAGCGTGCGAGCAAGGCCGCGGAAACGGCCGCCCGGCCGCCGGTCTTGCAATGAATCGCCAGCTTCTTGTCCTTCGGCACGTCATCCTTGCGGACGTAGAGCCGCGTATACGCCAGGTTGTACGCATTCGGCACGTGCCCTTCGACGAATTCGGAATGGTACCGCACGTCGAAGATGAGCACGTCGTTGCGGCGGCGGAGCTCGTCGAGTTGCTCGACGGAAGCCTCCTCGATCTTCGCCAGCTCGCCGCCCTGCTCGCCGTAGGTCACCAGCACGTCCGGCGTGATGAAGCCGACGACGTTGTCGAGGCCGATGCGGACGAGGTCGCGCACGGCCTGGTCGAGGTGATCTTCCTCGATGATGAGGTAGATCGGCGTGTTCTCTTCGACGAAGGAGCCGACGACGGTGTTGAAGCTCTTGTTGAAGGGGGCATAGAGCGAGCCCGGGAGGTGTCCCGCCATGAAGGCCGAGTTGTCGAGGCGGGTGTCCACGAGCGCCACGTCGGTGTTGCCGCCCAGCTTGCCCAGCTCGCCGAGCGTGAGGCGGCGGGGGTTCGGGAGGGCGCCGAGCACCTTCGGGCCGAGCTTGTTGTCCCGCTTCATGCGGGCGAAGTACATCGGGGGCTCCGGCTGTCCTTCGAGGATGAAGCCGACGAAGGTGTCCTCGCCTTCGGCCGCCGCGCGGATGGCGGGGTTGAACCGGCGCTCGTAGCCGACGGTCGATTCGGGCACGGCGCCGAGGGCCTTGCCGCAGGCGCTGCCCGCGCCATGGGCCGGCCAGATCTGGAGGTAGTCGTCCATCTCGAGGAACTTGACCACCGACTGGTAGAGCGTGCGCGCCGAAGGCTCCATCATTCCCTCGATGCCCGCCGCCGACTCGAGCAGGTCGGGCCGCCCGAGGTCGCCGACGAAGACGAAGTCGCCCGAGGCCAGGCCGATGGGCGCGTCGGCGCCGCCGCCGAGGTCGGTGACGAGGTAGCTCAGATGCTCGGGCGTGTGCCCCGGCGTGTGGACGGCCTTGATCTCGATGTTGCCCACGCGGAACGTGTCGCCGTCTTTGAGGAGCCGGTAGTCATACTTGTCGCTGTTGATGAGCCACTCGTACTTCCAGTCGGCGTCGCCCTCGTCCGAGGCGTAGACCTTCACGCCGCGCTCGGCAAACTCGCGCATCCCGGTGAGGTAGTCGGCATGGATGTGCGTGTCGGCCACGGCTACGATCTCCAGGCCTTCTTTCTCGGCCAGGGCAATGTACTGGTCAATGTCGCGCTCGGGGTCGATGACGAGGGCCTCGCCCGTCGCCTGACAACCGATCAGATAGGCGTATTGCGCCAGTTTCTCGTCGAAAATTTGTCGGAATAGCATGGCAAATTCTCCTTGTTTATGTGTGCGGGAAGCGTTCGTTTCGGGTTAGTGCGGCAGCCGGGGACGAAGGTAGCCGTAGACCCAGGTGCCGACGACGGCGCTCGCGAGGGCGACGAACATCACCAGCACGCCGTTGCCGATGAGCGCGAAGATCGGGCCGGGGCAAGCCCCCAGAAGCGCCCACCCGAGGCCGAAGATGATGCCGCCGACCCCGTACCGGAAGCCCTTGCCCATCTCTTTCGGCGGAATGTAGATCTCCTCGCCGTAGATGGTCCTGGCGCGGCGCTTTTTGATGATCGCCACCGAGAGGGCCGCCACCGCCAGCGCACCGGCAATCATGCCGTACATGTGGATGCCCTGGAAACGGAACATCTCCTGAATGCGGAACCAGGAAATGGCTTCGCTCTTGGTGAGCACGATGCCGAAATAGATGCCGAGGATCAGGTACCAGAAAAGGCCCGGCTTCCGCCCGGTCTCTCCGTCGCGGGAAGACGCGGCCTTGCCCTTCTCGACCGTCGGCGTTTCAACCGTTTGATGCATGACTGTCGGGAGTTAAAAAATGAGCGGAAGCAGGACAAACGTGGCAATGATGCCGCCGATGAAAAAGCCGACCACGGCGATCAGTGAGGGCAACTGCAGGTCGGCCAGCCCGCTGATGGCGTGTCCGGAGGTGCATCCACCGGCATACCGGGAGCCGAAGCCCACCAGAAAACCGCCGCCCACGATGAGGACGAAGCCCGGCAGGGTCAACAGGCCGGACCAGCTGAAGACCTCCTTCGGCACGAGGCCGTTGAGGTCGGTCAGCCCGAGCCCCGTCAGGTCCGCCTTCGTGGCTTCCGAAATGGCGATCGGATCGGGGTTGAACAGCAGGGTGTGCGCAATGAAGCCGCCGATGACGACCCCCAGCACGAACGTCAGATTCCACAGCCCGCTCTTCTTCCAGTCATACTTGAAGAATTCCACGGGCCCGGGGATGGTGGCGGCGCACAGGTGCCGGAGGTTTGCCGAGACGCCGAATTGCTTGCCGCCGAGAAACAGCAACGCCGGTACGACCAGTCCAATCAGGGGACCGGCTATATACCATGGCCAGGGTTGGGAGAGGAAGTCTAGCATGGGGTGCTCGGGAAGGTTGGGAGGAATACCCTTAAGATAGTTGTATTGTCTTGTAATAACAAGTCTGTCGGGGTCGATTTATTATTCCTGATGGGGAATATGGTTCCGAAAAAAGGAAGCGGCGTTCTCGGAGGGATGGCTCTTGATGAAGATTTCACGTGTCCGGGTTGTTCCCGTGAATCGGTTCGGGTCGAATGAGGCCCCCGATGGATCAGCGGACGAGGGGGACTCGCCCGGGTGAGGAAGCTCCCTCGGCGGGAGCCGTCGCCGTTCGGTTGGGGAGGCGGGGCGTATCGTTATTTGGTTTAATATAGTGATTTTAATGAAAATGTGTAATTCGGGCGGGACGGGTGATTCTTCCGCAAGCGGTTGCCTGGTCCGTGGTCCGGGTCGCGCAGAGAGGCGCCGCCCTTCAACCTGGAGACGCGCCGCTCATCCGAAAGCGCCGCAGCGCGGGGGAGTCGAAGAAAAAGTCGGGACGGCGGCTTTGTTTGGATCATTTCGGAGATTTTTTAATATTACTGCATGGTTGCAAATGAAAGAAGATGCGCCGGAATCATGAAAAAAAATATGGTGCCCGAGGTGTTGTTGGAGCGTGTGGCGCGGCGGTTCAAACTGCTGAGCGAGCCGGTGCGACTCGACCTTTTGAATCAGCTGCAGGCCCGCGGGGAGATGAGCGTGCAGGAACTGGTGGAAGCCACCGGACACATGCAGGCGAACGTGAGTAAGCACCTCGGCCTGATGGCCCGCGAAGGACTGCTCGCCCGCCGAAAAGAGGGGCTGAACGTCTATTACAGCATCGCCGACCCCACGCTTTCGGCGTTGTGCACGCTCGTGTGCGGGCAGATCCGGCAGGAGGCGTTCGAGACGCAGGACATGATGAGCGGCGAATCGTAATCCCTTCACGAGGCGTCGGCCGCCTGCTTTTCTTGCGGGACGGTTTCGAGACGCAGATCGCGGGCGACGAGTTGGAGGGAAGTGCGCCCGTTCCACGTATTTTCCTCGACTTTGAAAAGCAACTCTATCGGGGTGCCCCGGCGCCGGCTCTCGAGGAGCGTCGGGAGGTGTTCCCCCAACCCGAAGCCGATGGCGGACATCGCCGGGCCGTCGGCGTGGCGGACGGAGAACTTGAGGTGCGTGCCGTCTCCGACGGTTTTCGGCCGCCCGGCGACGTAGAGGTCGCGGGCGTGGAAGACGGGCGTGGGATTTCGGGGGCCGAAGGGCGCGAACTGCCGGAGCACGGCCCAGAAGCGCGCGTCGATCTCGGAGAGGCGGAGCGGGGCGTCGAACTCGATGGCGGGGAGCAGCATCTCGGCCGTGATGGAGGCGCGCACGGCTTCGTCGAAGCGCTCGCGGAAGGCGGGGAGGTTTTCTTCGGGCAGGCTCAAGCCGGCGGCATACTTGTGCCCGCCGAATTCGGTCAGCAGGTCGGCGCAGGCGGTGAGGGCCTCGAACACGTCGACGCCGTGGATCGAGCGGGCCGAGCCTTTGAGCCGGTCGCCCACGGTGCTCAGCATAACGGAGGGGCGATAGAAGCGCTCGACGATGCGGCTGGCCACGATGCCGATGACGCCGGGGTGCCACTCCGGGTCGTGCAGCACGATGGCGTATCGCTCGCGCGCGGTGAGTTGCCGCTCGGCCATGCGGCCGGCTTGCTGCGCGATGGCGCCGTCAAGCGTCCGGCGCTTCCGGTTGAGCTCTTCGATGGTTTGCGCGAGTGCGGCGGCGCGGTCCTCGTCTTCGGCGAGCATCAGGTCCACGGCCGGCCGCGCCGAGGCGAGCCGCCCGGCAGCGTTGATGCGGGGGCCGAAGCCGAAGACGAGCCGGCTCGTGTTCAGACCCGCAAGATCGAGCCCGGCCGAGGTGGCCAGCGCGCGCAGGCCGAGGCGCGGCGCGGCGCGGAGCCGCTTCAAGCCTTCGGAGAGGAGCACCCGGTTCTCGCCCGTGACGGGCACGATGTCCGCCGCCGTGGCGAGGGCGACGAGGTCGAGGTAGGGCAGCGCGTCTTCGGGCGGCTTGCCAAGGCGCGCGAGGACGGCCTGCACGAGCTTGAACGTGACGCCGCAGCCGCACAGCTCCTTGAACGGATAGGGACAGCCGGGACGCTTCGGGTCGAGCACGGCCACGGCGTCGGGAAGGGTCTCTTTCGGCGTGTGGTGGTCGCAAATGACGAGGTCGATGCCGCGGGCGCGGATCGCCTCCGCCTCCCGGACGGCCGTGATGCCGCAGTCGAGCGCGACGATG
>JALSSK010000516.1 GCA_026984335.1 Rhodothermales bacterium | reverse complement strand
GCACGACAACATCATCTCCTACGTCAAATGGTCGCACGTGCTCAATGAGCGCTCGTTCTACGACGTGCAGGTGAGCCGCCTCTTCACGAAGCTCCGCGCCGACGCCAACGGACGGCGGTGGCGGCCCGAGAACGTGGATACGGAGCTCGACCCGGCGAGCATCGTCACGTACCCCGCCAACATCTTCGTTGATGAGAACGGCGAGCCGATCAACCCGAACGCGCTCTTCGTGCTGCCCGGGCCGGGGCTGATCAACAACGGCGGCATCGCCACGCGCTTCCACGACCACTTCGCCGAAGAGGTGACCCTCCGCGCCACGTACACCCGCTTCTCCGTAAGCAAAAACAACCGTCTCTCGGTCGGCTTCGAGTCGAAGTTCAACGATTATCAGTGGATCGACGTGATCCGCCCGTGGGTGGGCGCGCCCATCGGCGACGAAGCCGGCGCGAGCACGGGACGCCTCGGCGAGAGCTCCGACATCTGGCGCGTCAAGCCCCGGCGCGGGGCCGTCTTCGGCACGTATCAGATCCGCTATCGCGGCCTCATCGCCAACCTCGGGGCGCGCCTCGAATACTGGGCTCCCGGCAAATACGTGGACGACCTCGTCGACGACCCGCTCGCGCCCATCCTCGACGGCGTGCGGCAGAGCTACAAAGACGGCACGGTCAAGCTTTTCGGCCTCCGATACAAACTCCGCCTCCTCCCGAAACTGCGCGTCTCCTTCCCCATTCAGGAGAACCGCGTCCTCTTCTTCAACTACGGCCATTCGACCAAAATCCCGCACCCGACGTTCGTCTATACCGGCCTCGATCCGTTCTTCCAGGACCGCTCCTTCTTCGCCGACCTCGGCAACCCCGACCTCGACCCGGAGGTGGACATCTCGTACGAACTCGGGCTGCGCAACCAGTTTTCGTCCAACGACGTGCTCAACGTGACGGCGTTCTGGCGCGACAAGTTCGACTTCATCACCATCGAGAACGTCATCATCAAAGACCCGACCGGGCGCGAGGTGACGCGCGCCTTCCGCATCAACGGCGACTTCGCGCGGGTTCGAGGGGTGGAGGTGAGTTATCTCAAACGCGTCGGGACGTGGTTTCAGGGACAGATCTCCGGCTCTTTCTCCCGCGCCACCGGCCTCAGTTCGACGAACAACGACGCGCTCTCACAGTTTCTCGCCAACGGCGACATCGACAACACCTTCGAGACTCCGCTCGCGTGGGACCGCCCGCTCGACTTCAAGGCCGGCGTGACGTTCACGCACGAGAAGGAACGCCCGCTCTTCGGCATTCCGGGCCTGAACCATTTCAAGGTCTACCTCGCCTCGACGTACCGGAGCGGGCAGCGATACACGCCCGCCGAGTTCAAGGGCAACGAGGTCAATCCCTTCACGGGCGAGCAGGACTGGCGGCCGGTCTACGAGGTCTCTTCCAGACCCGAGGACCGTTTTTCGAAAATCGGCGAGCCGTGGTGGTGGTTCGACCTGAGTTTCCAGCGGTTCGTCCAAGTGGCCGGCACGGATCTCCAGCTCACCCTCGAAATCACGAACCTCTTCAACCAGTCGAACAGCGTCATCGTCAACCCGGTGACGGGCAAGGCGTACCCGAACGTGGACCCGGCGACGACCGACTTCACGAAGCTCCGGGGCAACCACGACTTCGACGTGACCACCGGCACGCGCGACCCCCGGTATGAGGACCCGGAGACGAGCGGGCTGCCGCCGTTCAACCCGGCCCGTTTCCTGCCTCAGCGGCACATCATGGTGGGGCTTTCCTACCGTTTCTAATCCTGTTCGAAGCAAGAATGCGATGCGTCCTTCGATGACAATCCATGGGAGCCGGAGCGCGCGGGCGCGCGGGCGATGGGCCGCCTGCCTCGCCGCGCTGCTCCTGACGTGCGCCGGGGCCTTCCCGGCGCGGGGGCAGGTGCTCCCGGCGCTCGGGGGCGACCGTGCGGGCACGTCCGGCTTCCAGTTTCTCAAGATCCCCGTCGATGCGCGCGGGGCGGCGCTCGGCGAGACCGTCGTGGCCAACGCCTTCGATGCGAGCGCGCTCTTCTGGAACCCGGCGCTCGCCTCGCACCTGACGGGCATGACCATCGGGTTCAGCCACACGGTCTACTTCACCGACGTCAACCTCGAGTACGCGGCGATGACGTATCATCTGCCCGGCCCCGGCATCACGCTCGGGGCAAGCATCCAGACGCTCGACTCCGGCGAGATGAACGTGACGACGGAGTTCCAGCCCTTCGGCACCGGCGAGTCGTTCCGCCTGCTCGACCTCGCCGCCGGGCTGACGCTCTCCCAGCGCCTGACCGACCTCTTCAGCTATGGCGTGACGACGAAGTACGTGCGCGAGAGCGTCGCCGGCGTCAGCACCGCCACCGTCGTCTTCGACCTCGGCATCTTCTACCGCGTGGGCACTACCGGCGCACAGATGGCCGTCTCGGTGCGAAACTTCGGCCTGGACGGGCGGCCCTCCGGCAAGCTCAAACGCACCGTCATCGGAAGCCCGCCGGAAGTGACGGAGAACCGCTTCGAGTCCATCACGCCCCCGACGACGTTCCTCCTCGGCTTCACGTACAACGTCTTCCACAACGACTCACGAAACGACCTCCTCGTCTCGGCGCAATTGAACAATCCGAACGACAACGCGGAAAACTGGAACCTCGGCGTCGAGTACGTCTGGAACCGGACGCTGACGCTTCGGATGGGCTACCGCTTCGGCATCGAGGAGTTCACCACGCCGAGCGTGGGCCTCGGGCTCCAGATCCCCTACGTCGGCCCGGATCTTCGCTTCGACTATGGCTTCAACCGCCTCGAGCGCCTCGGCCCCGTGCACCGGGTCGGGCTGAACCTGGGCTTATGAAGCACGCCGCCACGGACGGGCTTCCTGACGATCCTTCCATCATAATGACCAGAAACTCTTTTTTCTTCCTCGTCGCCGCGCTTCTCGGCCTCACCGTCGTCGTCGCCGGTTGCGACGACCTGTTCGGGTCGAAGTCCGACGCCACGACGGAGGAGATCTTCGAAGCCGGGCGCTCCGAACCGGGCCTGATCGCCGAGGTCGAATACGTGCCGCTGTTCCCCTTCTTCACGCAGGCCGGGGACGGAGGCGCGCTCGAAGCCCCGACCGACGTCTACGCCGGTTACGATGAGCTGATCTACGTGACCGATGCGCGGGGACTGCACGTGCTCGACCGCTCCGGGCGGGCCGCCGCTTTCTTCCCCATCCCCGGCGGCGCCACCTCCGTCACGCAGGACCGCCGGCTCCATCTCTACGTCACGGCCCGGCGGGACACCATGCTCAACGGTCGCCTGTGGAACCTGCCCGTGGTGCTCCACTACGCCGGCGTCTCCACCGGCGCCCCGTCGCTCGTCGACATTCTGTGGCACCCTTTCGACGACGACTCCCGCAAGTTCAACCGCCCGGACCCCATCGACACGGACGAAGAGGTCGCCTTCACCGGCGTCGGTGTGCTGCCGAACAACAACATTTACGTCGCCCGGCGGGGGCCGGTCAACGACCGGACGTCGGTGATCCTGCCGCACAATACGATCCTCGAATTCACCACGGAAGGCATAAACACGCAGGCCATCGTTGCGCTCAACCCGACGCGCGAGAGCCTCCGGAGCGCCATCAACCCGGCGGACGTGATCACGTTCGTGCAGCCGCCGCAACGGGACGCCTTCCCCGACGAGAAGCACTTCGTCATCGCCCAGTCGCCGTATGCGAACGGCCAGACGCCGGCGAACCCGGGCGAAGGGACGCCCCTCCGCTTCTCCGTCCTCTCGATCCGCGCCGTCGTGACGCCCGACGGCATCGAATACCGCCCCGACACGGAGAAACTCCAGGTGACCGACAACCCGGACCGGGGCGACGGCTTCCTCTATGACGAGTTCAAGTTCCTCAACCCGACCGACCTCATGTTCGCCGCCGACGGGACGAACTACCTCTTCGTGACCGATGCGGGCAAGGACAGCCTGTTCGTCTTCACCTCACAGGGCGTCGAGGGCGTCGCGCCGCCGCCGGGCTCGCGCTCCACGAAGCCCGTCGTCGTCTCCTTCGGCGGCACGGGCGACGGCGCGCGGCAGTTCCGCAACCCCCAGGGCGTCGGCTATTTCGAGCGCATCGTCTACGTGGCCGACACGGGCAACAACCGCATCTCGCGGTTCCGCCTGAACACCGACTTCGAGTGATCCGAAACGCATCCCCTCACCGGAAACGACGACGACGCTCCCTGCGAACATTCCCTTCTCTTCCCCGTAATTCGGGTGCTGTCAGAATTTTACCGTGTGGTCCCCCCTCATGAGGCAAACGTTTTATTTTTTCGCTCTTCTATCCTTTGTATCCATCCACACGGGCCGGGCGCAGAACGTGCCGGCAAAGGGTGATCCGCTCACCTTCGACGTCGCCACGTGGAACATTGAATGGTTCGGAAGCGCCTCGAACGGCCCTTCGGACGACGCCCGGCAGTTCGCCAACGTGAAAGCGGTCATCGAACAGGCCGACATCGACCTGTGGGCCGTGCAGGAGATCGCCGACGTGAACGACTTCGACCAGCTCCTCGAAGACCTCGGCGGCGCTTACGACGGCGCGCTGGCGACGCTGCACAGCGGGCAACGCGTCGGCTTCATCTATAAGACCGACGTGGTGAAGGTCCGGAGCGTCGGGCACATCCTCGAAAGCTTTTCGAGCGACTTCGCCTCGCGGCCGCCGCTCGAAATGGAAGCCGACGTGACCGTGGGCGACACGACGGTGACGCTCACGTTCATCACGATCCACATGAAAGCCTTCAGCGACGTCACCTCGTACAACAGGCGGCTCGCCGCCTCGCAGCGGCTCAAGAATCACATCGACTTTACCACGCTCGCCACCGAGCCCGTCATGGTGCTCGGCGACTTCAACGACGAACTCCTCGACTCCATCACCCCCGGCAAAGCGTCCCCGTACGACAATTTCGTACAGGATACCGACGACTACTTCTTCCCTTCGATGGCGCTCGAACAGGCCGGAGAGCGCTCGTTTTGCAGCAACGGTTCGTGCACCAGCGGCTCGAACATCGACCAGATTCTCATCACCGACGAACTGGTCCCGAGCTTCGTGACGGACTCGGCGGATCGGTACGACGAGCTGATCAGCGCCATCAGCAGCTATACCTCCACCACCTCGGACCATCTGCCCGTGCTCGCCAGCTTCAGCTTCGCCCGGCCTACGGCTACCGCATCCGGGCCGGAGTTGCCGGACGCCGCGCGCCTGGCGGGCGCCTACCCCAACCCCTTCTCTTCCACCGCCACCGTCTCGTATGAGTTGGCCCGGCCCGGCCCGGTCCGCCTCGTCGTCTATGACGCGCTGGGCCGCGCGGTCGCCACGCTGTTCGAAGGGAATCGCCCGGCGGGAAGCCACCGCGCCGTCTTCGATGCTTCGGCGCTGCCGCCGGGTCTGTACCTGCTTCGCCTCCGGACCGAACACGCTTCCGTCGCGATGCCTCTCGTCCATACCCGTTGACGCGCGAAATAGCAGAAAGCCCCGACGCCTTGCGACGCCGGGGCTTTCCGGTTTAAGATCCGGGATACAGCCAAGCTATTTTTTGCGCGGAACAGGGGTGATGAGACTCAGTTCAGCGTGGTCTTCTGACCATATTCAAACCAGATCAACATCCCGTCAACATCAGCGCCGAAAGGGCATCCGGCCCGGCGATAATCATCCTGCGCCGTTCGGCAAAAGGATGCGATGATGTGCCGCATGTGCGGCGTACTGGCGCGCTTGGTGTTGCTCGTGCTCTCAGGTTTTGGGCGATTCATTCGGTGACTCCCTCTTTCGTCATATGGGGTGTTATCTTGGCCCTTGGAGTATCGACAAGGCCAATAATTATTAAAGCACCGCGCCGAACGATTTTTCCACATCCCTCAATCCTTCAGGCCGAAGTGCTTCCGGACGGCTTCGTAGTCGGTCAGGTCGATGGAGGTCTTGCCCGCCGGAAACCCGTCAATAATAACGGCTTTCATCAGGCGATCCGGCTGATCTTCGAGCGCGACCGCGTCCGTGGAGGCCTCGTAAAAGACTTCGAAGAACTGCACGTCGTAGCCGAAGCCGAGCGTGATGGTATAATCCACGGCGGGAAGGTCGGGAGACTCGACGGCGAACGTATAGGGCATGGCCGTCCAGGTTCCCTGCTCGCGGAAGAACATGAGCACGGCCCCCTCGTCGACGACCGAGCGGGTGATGTCCGGCGCCTCGAACTGCACCGAGGCCACGTTGCCGTTGATGACGGCGTCGGCCATCGTGAAGGTGAAGTTCAGGGTAAAGACGTTGGCGTTTCCGGGCGGCCCGGGCGGCCCTTCCGGCCCCACGGTGTTCACCTCACATCCGGCTGCCGCGATCAAGAACAGCATTGAAAATCCCGTGGTAAGCAAAGTCTTCATGGGTCGGCTCCTCTTTCTGTTTTCAGGGGGGGATCGATGACGAACCGCCGAGGGCCGGCGGTCTTCGGTGCGCGTCGCTTTCCGGAGCCGTTTGCAAATGGCGGACCGAAGACGCTTCTCCGGGGGGCGCCCGCGTGCGCGCCCCCCGGGCCCCTCCGGTTGTCCTCGGCAGTGGACACTCCACCGGGACGCTCCTTCAAAGAAGAACCCCGGCGTCCACGGGGGCGCACCGGGGTTCCTCGGCGTCGGGAGGGGTTCTATGTGAACGTGCGGAGACGAGCCTCCGCCCGGTTGCAGTTATCGCCAGTGCCCGGCGACGAAGATCCAGCCGCCGCGGCTCTGCTTCCAGTGGCCCGGCGCCCACACGGCGCCGGCGCGCGGCGGAACCACCCAGTGGCCGCTCTTCCACACGTACCTGTTGCCGCGCCATTCCCAGTGGCCGGGAATCCATACGTGCCGGGAAGAAGGCCGGTGCGGACGCGCCTCTCTCCGCGCGCTCGGGGGCCGCTTCTTGACCACGACGACCGTCCCCGGGCCCGGTGCGTCCTTCACCACCACGACCTTCGAGGCCGGCTCACGAACGACCACGCGCCGATTCGAAGCGCAGCCCGTCGTCGTCACCATCAGGCCCGCCGTCAGAAATACCGGAATCCATACTCGCTTTTTCATGACGATTCTCCACTCTGGTTAACGGATCTTCGGGGGAGAGATCCTCGGTTCTTCGGTGCGTTTGCCCTTCTTTACGCGTGCCTTCGAAGCGGAGATGACGCGAAGCCGTCACGAAGCGGTAGAAATATTTCGACAAAAAAACCCCGGTCGTCGTGAGACGACCGGGGCGGGCGGCGCATGGCCGCTCAGGGTTGGTGCGGCTCCCTCAGGACGAGGTCTTGACCGATTCCGGAGCGACGCCTTCGCCGTCGCCTTCTCCGGTGCCGAGAGCCGCCTGAAGCTCTGCGAGTTCTTTCTTCGAGCCCACGACGATATCCCGGAAGCGGCGCTGGCCGGTGCCTGCGGGAATCAGATGCCCGACGATGACGTTTTCCTTGAGTCCGAAGAGCGGGTCCGTCTTGGCCTGGATGGCCGCGCTCGTGAGCACCTTCGTCGTCTCCTGGAAGGAGGCCGCCGAGATGAACGAGTCGGTCGAGAGGGAGGCCTGCGTGATGCCCAGGAGGATCGGCTCGGCTACGGCGGGCTGCGTCTCGCGCACCTGCACGGGCCGAAGGTCGCGCCGCTTCATCTCCGAGTTGACCTCACGCAAACGACGCCGGTCCACGATGTCGCCGATCCGAAGCTCGGAATCTCCCGGGTCGGTCACGACGAACTTGTCGTAGAGGTTGTCATTGAGTTCTTCGAGCACGAAGCGGTCCACGAGGCTGTCTTCGAGCAAGTTGGTGTCGCCCGGGTCGGTGACGCGCACTTTCTGCATCATCTGTCGGACGATCACTTCGATATGCTTATCGTTGATCGTCACTCCCTGGAGCCGGTAGACCTCCTGGATCTCGTTGACGAGGTACTCCTGCACGGCGCGTGGGCCGAGGATTTTGAGGATATCCTGCGGCGAGATCTGCCCGTCCGAGAGCGCATCTCCGGCGCGCACGAAGTCGTTCTCATGCACGAGGAGGTGCTTGGTCATCGACACGAGGTAGGTCTTCTTCTCCGAGCCGTCGCGGCTGGTGACGATGACCTCCTGCGCCCCGCGTTTGCGCCCGCCGAAGCTGACCACGCCGTCGATCTCGCTCACGACGGCGGGATCGTTGGGCACGCGGGCCTCGAAGAGTTCCGTCACGCGCGGCAGGCCGCCGGTGATGTCGCGGGTCTTGGCCGTCTGGCGCGGGATCTTGACGAGGATCTGTCCGGCCTGCACCTTGTCGCCGGCATCGACCTGGATGCGCGCGCGCACCGGCAACGGATACTCGCGCGGCGTACCGGCTTGCGTCTCGCCGCCCTCGGGCCGCACCAGGATCGCCGGGGTCAGGTTGCGCTCGCGGCTGTCGATGATGACTTTCTCGCGATAGCCCGTCTGTTCGTCCGCTTCCTCGCGATAGGTGGTGCCTTCGATGATGTCCTGGAAGGCGACCGTGCCGGAGATCTCCGAAAGGATGACGCTGTTGTAGGGGTCCCAGCTGGCAAGCACCGTCCCCTTCTCGATCATCGCATCGTCTTCGACGAGCACTTCCGCGCCGTACGGGATGATGTAGGCGATCAGCTGCCGTCCATCCTCCGGATCGACGATTTTGATCTCGCCCTGCCGGGAGAGCACCACCTCATGCGGCATCTCTCCGTCGTCATAAACGACCGTGCGCAGGTTCTCATACACCACCTTGCCCGCGAACTTCGACTGGATCGTACTCTCGGCAGAGATGCGGCTGGCCGTTCCACCGATGTGGAAGGTGCGAAGCGTAAGCTGCGTGCCCGGCTCGCCGATGCTCTGCGCCGCGATCACGCCCACGGCTTCTCCGGCCTCCACGAGACGTCCCGAGCCGAGGTTGCGCCCATAGCACAGCGCACAGGCGCCGCGACGGCTCTCGCACGTGAGCACGGACCGGATCTCCACCTCCTCGATGGAGGTCTCGGCAATGCGCCGCGCCTTCGCCTCGTCGATCAGCTCGTTCGCCGCCACGATCAGTTCGTCCGTGAGCGGGTCCATCACGTCGTGCACCGACACGCGGCCCAGGATGCGGTCCGCCAGCGGCTCGACGATATCCTCGTTGTCCTTGAGCGCCGAGATCCGGATGCCGCGCAACGTGCCGCAGTCGTGCTGCATGATGGTCACGTCCTGCGCCACATCGACGAGGCGTCGCGTCAGGTACCCGGCATCGGCGGTTTTGAGGGCCGTGTCGGCCAGGCCCTTGCGGGCGCCGTGCGTCGAAATGAAGTATTCGAGCACGGAGAGCCCTTCCTTAAAGTTTGAGATGATCGGGTTTTCGATGATCTCGCCCGCCGAACCGACGAGGCTCTTCTGCGGCTTGGCCATGAGGCCGCGCATGCCGCCGAGCTGACGGATCTGCTCTTTCGAACCACGCGCGCCGGAGTCGGCCATCATATAGATGGCGTTGAAGCCGTCACGGTCGTTCTTGAGCGCATCGAAGAGCACCTCCGAGACGCGGTTGTTCGTGTGCGTCCAGATGTCGATGACCTGGTTGTAGCGCTCGTTCTCCGTGATAAAGCCCATCTCGTAGTTCTGGCGGGCCTTCTCTACCTTCTCGATGGCCTCGGAGATCAGCTTCTCCTTCTCGTCCGGCACCACGATGTCCGAGAGCGAGAACGTCAGCCCCGCCGTGGTGGCGTGTTCGAAGCCGAGCATCTTGATGTCGTCGAGGAAACGCGCGGTGGCCGGGAAGCCGGACGCCTTGAGCACGCGCCCGATGATGCTCCGGAGATTTTTCTTGGTGAGCACCTCGTTGATGAAGCCGACGCCTTCGGGCACGATTTCGTTGAAAAGCACACGCCCGACCGTCGTCTCGATCACTTCGCCG
The DNA here is from genome assembly GCA_026984335.1 of Rhodothermales bacterium. Taxonomy (GTDB): domain Bacteria; phylum Bacteroidota; class Rhodothermia; order Rhodothermales; family ISCAR-4553; genus JALSSK01. Next base: position 17,280 of record JALSSK010000516.1, on the reverse strand, counting down.
TCGTCGAGGCGCACGAGCACGCGCGCGTGCAGATCGACGATGTGCTGATCGAAGGCCTGCCGCACCTCGACCATGCTGTTGAAACGCATACCGTCTCCGCGGACGTCCCGGCGCGCCTTCGTGATGTAGTAGAGGCCGAGCACCATGTCCTGCGTCGGCACGGCAATGGGGCCGCCGTGCGCCGGGCTGAGGATGTTGTGGCTGCTGAGCATGAGCAACATCGCCTCCAGACAGGCGTCGTTGCTCAAGGGCACGTGCACCGCCATCTGGTCCCCGTCGAAGTCGGCGTTGAAAGCCGTACAGACGAGCGGGTGGAGCCGGATGGCCTTGCCCTCGATGAGCACCGGCTGGAACGCCTGGATGCCGAGGCGGTGCAGGGTCGGAGCGCGGTTGAGCATCACGGGCCGCCCCTCGATCACCTTCTCGAGAATGTCCCACACGTCGGACGTGCGCCGGTCCACCACCTTCTTCGCGCTCTTGACCGTCTTGACGATGCCGCGCTCGATGAGCTTGCGAATGATGAAGGGCTTGAAGAGCTCGACGGCCATCTCCTTCGGCAAACCACACTGATGCAGTTCCAGCTCCGGCCCGACGACGATCACCGACCGACCCGAGTAGTCGACGCGCTTGCCGAGCAGGTTCTGGCGGAAGCGACCCTGCTTGCCCTTGAGCATGTCCGAGAGCGACTTGAGGGCGCGGTTCGAGTCCGAGCGGACGGCGTTGGCTTTCCGGCTGTTGTCGAACAGCGAGTCGACGGCTTCCTGAAGCATGCGCTTTTCGTTGCGCAGGATCACCTCGGGCGCCTTGATGTCGATGAGGCGTTTGAGCCGGTTGTTCCGGATGATGACGCGCCGATAGAGGTCGTTGAGGTCGCTCGTGGCGAAGCGTCCCCCTTCGAGCGGGACGAGCGGGCGCAGCTCCGGCGGGATGACCGGGATCACCCGCATGACCATCCACTCGGGGCGGTTCTCCATCTTCCGGTTGGCCTCCCGGAACGCCTCGACGACCGAGAGCCGCTTGAGGGCTTCGGCCTTGCGCTGCTGGCTCGTCTCGGTCTTGACCTGAAAGCGAAGCACCTGCGAGAGCCGCGCCAGATCCAGCCGCTTGAGCATCGCCTCGACGGCTTCGCCCCCGATCTTGGCGATGAACTTCTCCGGGTCGTCGTCATCGAGGCGGTTGTTGTCCTCGCGGATCTGATAGAGGATGTTGAAGTAATCGTCCTCGCTCAGCAGCTGCCGCTCTTCCACGCCCAGCTTCTCGGCTTCTCCGGGCTGGATGACGACGTAGTTCTCGTAATAGATGATCCGCTCGAGTTCCTTCGAGCGAAGCCCGAGCAGGTGTCCGATCTTGTTCGGAAGCGTCTTGAAATACCAGATGTGGACGACGGGCACACTGAGCGTGATGTGCCCCATGCGCTCGCGCCGCACGGATTTCTGCGTGACCTCCACGCCGCACCGGTCGCAGATGATGCCCTTGTACCGAATGCGCTTGTATTTGCCGCAATGGCACTCCCAGTCCTTGACCGGGCCGAAGATCTTCTCGCAAAAGAGACCATCCTTCTCCGGCTTGAACGACCGGTAGTTGATCGTCTCCGGCTTCAGCACTTCGCCATACGAGCGCTCCAGAATGCTTTCCGGAGAGGCCAGGCTGACGGTGATACTGTTGAAGTTTTTCTTGATCTTGTGGGTCTTTCCGTATGGCATATTCGATTGCGGATTTCAGATTGCGAAATTCGGATTGTGACTCCGGATCGCGGCCCGGCGCCCGAAGACGGCCCGGCCGCAACCCGCGCTTCGCAACCCGCAATTAGTCGAGTTTCACTTCAAGGCCCAGGCCCTGAAGCTCACGCACGAGCACGTTGAAGCTCTCCGGAATGCCGGCCTCGGGCATGTTCTCGCCCTTGACGATGCATTCGTAAGCTTTCGAACGCCCCTGCACGTCGTCCGACTTATAGGTGAGCATTTCCTGAAGGGTGCTGGCGGCGCCGTAGGCGTAGAGCGCCCACACCTCCATCTCTCCGAGCCGCTGACCGCCGAACTGCGCCTTGCCGCCCAGAGGCTGCTGTGTGATCAGGCTGTAGGGCCCGATGGAACGGGCATGGATCTTGTCCTCGACGAGATGGCTCAGCTTGAGCATGTAGATGTATCCGACCGTCGTTTTCTGATCGAACGGATCGCCCGTGCGGCCGTCGTAGAGCTGCGTGCGGCCATCCTCCGGAAGCCCCGCCTTCCGCATCCACTCGGAGACGTCTTCGAGCGTGGCGCCGTCGAAGATCGGCGTGGCGAACTTGATGCCGAGCTTCGCGCCCGCCCAGCCGAGCAACGTCTCGTAAATCTGGCCGAGGTTCATGCGGCTGGGCACGCCGAGGGGGTTCAGCACGATGTCGACCGGCGTGCCGTCTTCGAGGAACGGCATGTCTTCGACGGGAACGATGTTGGCCACCACCCCCTTGTTGCCGTGCCGGCCCGCCATCTTGTCGCCGACCTGAATCTTGCGCTTCTTGGCGATGTAGACCTTGGCCAGCTGCACGATGCCCGGAGGCAGCTCGTCGCCCATCTGAAGCTGGTGTTTCTCCCGCTTCGAGGCGCCTTCGATCTGACGATAAACCTGCTCATAATTGCGGAAGAGCTTCCGCACCTTGCGATTGACTTTCTCGTCGGTCGTGTAGTCGACGCGCCCGCTGAGCCGGTCCGGCGTAAGGCCTTCGAACGCCTCCCGCGTGATCTTCGCACCCTCCGAGAGCAACACCTTGCCTTCCCGGTCCTCGACCGCTGCGGCCGTCCGTCCTTCGACGAGCTTGAAAAACTTCTCCCAGAACTGCCGGTTGAGCTCTGCGATCTCTCTTTCCAGCGTGGCGTCGACTTCCGCGATGCGCTGCTGTTCGAGCTTTTTAGAGGCCGGATCGAGACGGCGGCGGCTGAAGAGCTTCGTGTCGATGACGACGCCCTTCATGCCCGGAGGCGCTTTGAGCGAGGCATCCTTCACGTCGCCGGCCTTGTCGCCGAAGATGGCGCGGAGCAGCTTTTCCTCCGGCGTGGGGTCGGTTTCGCCCTTCGGCGTGATCTTGCCCACGATGATGTCGCCGGCCTTCACTTCCGCGCCGACGCGGATGATGCCGCGCTCGTCGAGGTCCTTTGTGGCCTCTTCGGAGACGTTCGGGATCTCCCGCGTGAGCTCTTCCTCGCCGCGCTTCGTGTCCCGCACCTGCAGGTCGAACTCGTCGATGTGGATGGAGGTGTACACGTCCTCGGCCACGAGCCGCTCCGAGACGACGATGGCGTCCTCGAAGTTATAGCCGCGCCAGGGCATGAAGGCCACGAGCACGTTCTTGCCGAGCGCAAGCTCGCCCTTGTCCGTCGAGAAGCCGTCGGTCAACGGCGTGTTCTTCTCCACGCGCTGGCCCACCTGAACGATGGGCTTCTGGTTGACGCTCGTGTCCTGGTTCGTCCGGCGGAACTTGGTCAGGTAATAGGTCTTGACCGGTTCCCGGAAGGAGAGTTCGGCATCTTCTTTATTCTGATCGTAGCGGACCTCGATGCGGCGGGCATCGACGTACTGCACCACGCCCGGCCCTTCAGCCACGAGCACCGCCCGCGAGTCCCGGGCCACACGGCCTTCGAGCCCCGTCCCCACGATCGGCGAGTCCGAGCGCAAGAGCGGCACCGCCTGACGCTGCATGTTCGAGCCCATGAGGGCGCGGTTGGCGTCGTCGTGTTCGAGGAACGGGATCAGGCTGGCCGCCGGCGAAACGATCTGGTTCGGGCTGATGTCCATGTACTGGACCTCCTCCGGGGCGACGATCGGGAAGTCCCCCTTGAAACGGCACTTGACGTACTTGTTGACGAAGTTGCCTTTCTCATCGATCGGGGCATTGGCCTGCGCGATGATGGCGTTGTCCTCCTCCTCCGCCGTGAGGTACTCGATCCGGTTCGTCACCTTCCCCTTCTTCACCACACGGTAGGGCGTCTCGATGAAGCCGAAGCCGTTGATGCGGGCGTGCACGCACAGCGAGGAGATCAGCCCGATGTTCGGACCTTCCGGCGTCTCGATCGGACAGAGGCGTCCGTAGTGCGTGTAGTGCACGTCGCGCACTTCGAAGCCGGCGCGCTCGCGCGTGAGCCCGCCCGGCCCGAGCGCCGACATCCGGCGCTTGTGCGTCAGTTCGGCCAGCGGGTTGGTCTGGTCCATGAACTGACTGAGCTGGTTCGTCCCGAAGAACGTGTTGATGACGCTCGAGACGGTGCGCGCGTTGACCAGGTCCTGCGGCGCGAAGTTTTCGGCGTCGCGCAGGTTCATGCGCTCCTTGATGGTGCGCGCCATGCGCGCGAGCCCGAGCGAGAACTGCGCCCCGAGCTGCTCGCCGACGGTGCGCACCCGGCGGTTGCCGAGGTGGTCGATGTCGTCCACCGTGCTCTTGCCGTTCTTGAGCATAATCAGCTCGCGAATGATCGCCACGATGTCGTTGCGCGTCAGCGTCAGCGTGTCCGGCGACTCGTCGATGCGCAGCCGCTTGTTGATGCGGTACCGCCCGACCTCGCCGAGGTCGTAGCGCTTTTCACTGAAGAAGAGGCGGTCGAGCACGCCGCGCGCGGTCTCGATGTCCGGCGCTTCAGTGCCGCGCAGCTGATAATAGAGGTAGGCCAGCGCCTCTTCGGTCGAGTGCGTCGGGTCCTTCTTGATGGTGTTGAGCAGCGTCGTCTGATCGAGCGCGTCTTCCTCCTGGCTGTCGCGCACCACAAAGACGGTCTTGATGCCCAGCTCCTTGAAGATCTCGTAGTGCTCCTCCTGCAGTTCGGCGCCTACCGGCAGAATCACTTCGCGCTCGGTGCGTTCCTCGATCACCTCGCCGGTGTCTTCGTCGATCACCTCCACCTGACGCTCGGCCACGAGCGAGACGGCCAGACGGCGGCCGATCGCCTTTTTGAAGCTCCGCTTGTCCTTCACCTTCGCCTCGTCGGCGAGGTCGAAAAGCTGGATGATCTCCGCGTCGGTCGAGAAGCCGAGCGCGCGCAAGAGCGTGGTGACCGGCAACTTCTTCTTCCGGTCGATGTACGCCCACATCACGTTGCTCACGTCCGTCGAGAACTCGATCCACGAGCCGCGGAAGGGAATGACGCGCGCCGAGAAGAGTTGCGTCCCGTTGGGGTGTACGCTCTGACCGAAGAAAACCCCCGGACTCCGATGCAACTGCGAGACCACCACGCGCTCGGCGCCGTTGATGACGAACGTGCCGCGCTCGGTCATGAAGGGCAGATTGCCCAGGTACACTTCCTGCTCGATGGCTTCCTCGGCTTCGTCCTCATCCTCGTCTTCCTTGCTCGAAAGACGCAGTTTGGCCTTCAACGGCACCGAGAAGCTCAATCCCTGCGCAATGCATTCCTCCACGGAGTGCTTGGGGGCGTCGAGCGTGTAGTGGATGAACTCGAGCGTATAACGCTCGCGGCTATCCTGAATGGGGAAGTGCTCCTGAAAAACGGCCTGTAAACCAATGTCTTCGCGTTCTTCGGGCGCTCGATGGTCTTGTACGAAATCGCGGAAAGATTTAAGTTGAACCTCGAGAAAATCCGGGTAGTCTTGAACAGAACGAATTCGAGCGAAACTGAAACGCTCCGCTTGACCATTGACGTTGTGCATAAGCTGAGTGGATACCGTGGTTGGTAACGCGATAGGGGGGCACGCGAGAAAGGCTCGCGAAGGGGCTGCGGTATGATGTCGGAATGTCGAAGAGGTGTATCAGGACGTTAACGCGGGCCCTATCCTCTTGTTTCGCCTAAACCTGTTCCCACACGGCGGCAGCCAGAGCCGCGGATGGCGGGTATAAGCCGCAAAAGCCGACCCCTTCCGACGGGGCCGGCCTTCGCGTTTCGAAGTCGTGAGAAGGTGTGCGGCGCGCCGCTTACTTGATCTCGACCTCGGCGCCGACCTCTTCGAGCTTGGCCTTAATCTGCTCGGCCTCCTCTTTCGAGACGCCCTCCTTGATCGTGTTCGGCGCTTCGTCCACGACCGCCTTGGCCTCTTTCAGACCCAGACCGGTCAGGGCGCGCACTTCCTTGATGACGTTGATCTTCTTCGGGCCGATGGCCTTGAGGACAACGTCGAACTCCGTCTGCTCTTCGGCCGCAGCCGCCGCGCCGTCGCCGCCGGCCGGACCGGCCACCGCCACTGCCGCCGCAGCAGGCTTGATGCCGTACTCCTCTTCCAGAAGCTGCGCCAGCTCGTTGGCTTCCTTGATGGTCAGGTTGACCAGTTGTTCCGCGAGTTCCTTGATGTCTGCCATGATCTTCTCCGTTTCCTGCAACGGTCTCCGCCCCGCGAGAGGGCTGCGTTGCCGATTAAGGGTTTATTGATACCGGATCCCTTCTCCCGAAACGCGCCCGGGCCATATACCGCCCGCTGCGCTCCGAAAGCCGTTCTCCGCGTGTGCGTCAGGCTTCGCCTTTTTGCTCGGCGATCGTCTTGAGCGCGCCGACGAGGTTGCCGCCCTGCGCCTGCAGGCCGCCGATGATGTTGGCCATCGGAGCCATGAGCAGTCCCAGAATGTCACCGATCAGCTCTTCCTTCGACTTGAGCGCCGCCAGCAACTCCAGCGCATCCTCGTGGAAGATGGCGCCGTCGACGTAGGCGCCTTTCAGTTCCGGCCGTTCCAGCTTGGTGTCGGCCAGGTAGTTTTTGATGACCCGCGCCGGCGCCGCCGGTTCTTCGCTGAAAGCGACCGCCGTCGGACCGTTGAGGTGGTCGAACAACTCCTCGTAGCCGCCCAGCCGTTCCATCGCCAGGCGCAGGAGCGTGTTCTTGATCACCTTGAACTCGACTCCGGCTTCCCGAAACTTGTTGCGCAGGTCGGTGGCCTGCTCTACCGTCAGGCCCGAAAAATTCGTCAGATAGAGGGTGGGCGTCTCCTGAAGCTTCTCTTCAAGCGCCGCGACGACGGCCCTCTTTTGTTCTTTCGTCATTGACATGGCTTTACCCTTTCTTCGCTCGGCGTCATCCACGGGCGCCCATCACGGAATGTACCCTGTTCCGGTGACGACCGGCGACGATGCGTGATGACTGATGACTATCGTAACGCGGCCAGCGTCTCGGAACGGTCCAGCGCGATGCCCGGCCCCATCGTGCTCGACAGGGTAATGGACCGCACGTACGTCCCCTTGGCCGAGGACGGACGCAGGCGCAGAACCTCCCGCAAGAAGGCCTCAATGTTCTCCCGCAGCTGCTCCGGCGAAAAGGACGCCTTCCCGACGGCCGTGTGCAGGATGCCCGTCTTGTCCACCCGGAAGTCGATCTTACCCGCCTTGACGTCCTTCACCGCATTGGCGATGTCCATCGTGACGGTGCCGCTCTTCGGGTTCGGCATCAGGCCGCGCGGGCCGAGCACCCGGCCGAGACGTCCCACTTTCGGCATCACGTCCGGTGAGGCGATCACGACGTCAAAATCGACCCAGCCTTGCTTCTGGATCTTCTCGATGTAGTCGTCGAGCCCCACGTAGTCGGCGCCGGCTTCTTTGGCCTCGGCCTGCTTGCCCTCGCTCGTGAGCACGAGCACGCGAACCTCCTTGCCCGTCCCGTGCGGCAACGCCGCGGTGCCGCGCACCATCTGGTCCGCATGGCGCGGATCGACGCCGAGACGCACGTCGATGTCGACGGACTCGTCGAACTTGGCCGTCGCGGACCGTTTCACCAGGTCAATGCCCGTATCCAGATCTACCGGCCCTTCCACGGCGGCGAGCATCTCCTGGAGTTTGCGATAACGCTTCCCTTTTTTTGCCATGATCGATACGATCTTTGCGGTTCATGCGCCGGCCCGCATACGGGGAACCGGCTCCCGCAGGTTGAACAATTTGCACCCCGATCCTTTCGACGCGGATAGCGTTTCCCGGGGCGGTGGTCTACCGATGCCCCGGCTTGCGTCGACGAGGACCGGCCTCAGACGCCTTCCGGCTGACCCTCGACCTTGATCCCCATCGAACGGGCCGTCCCCGCAATCATCGAGGCGGCCTTGTCGAGGTCATACGCATTGAGGTCGTTCATCTTTTGCTGAGCAATCTCCCGGCACTGCTCCCAGGTGACCGTTCCCACCCGCTCCCGCAGCGGGTCGGCAGCCCCCTTCTCGATGCCGGCGGCCTGCTTGAGCAGCACCGGCGCCGGAGGACTCTTGACGATGAACGTGAAAGACTTGTCGGTGTAGACCGTGATCACCACGGGCAGAATCAGGCCCATCCGGTCCTGCGTCATCGCATTGAACTGCTTGCAGAACTCCATGATGTTGACGCCGTGCTGCCCCAACGCCGGGCCGATAGGCGGCGCCGGATTGGCCTGCCCCGCCTTGACCTGCAGCTTGATGTAGCCTTCTATTTTCTTTGCCATAGCTTCTCGCGCGGTGCAAACGCCCGGCCAGGCGGGCTCCCGCTTTTATTGATATGAGATAGAATACGCAAAAGGCCGGGTGCTATGTCCACGTTTCACGGAAGGTTCCCGGCATATCGAACCTTCACGGGTGCGGCGCGGCCTTCAGGCCGATTACTCCTCATGCTCGACCTGGAGATAATCCAGTTCCAGAGGAGTTTTGCGCCCGAAGATGGACACCATCACCTTCACCTTCATCTTGTCCGGATAGACTTCCTCGACGAAACCCGTGAAGTTGTTGAACGGCCCGTCCACCACCTTCACCGCATCGCCGACCTTGAAGGGAATCTCCGGCTGCTCGCCCATCTCGCGCGCCTCGTCCATCTTGCCGAGAATGCGGTTGACCTCGTCGGGACGCAGCGGCGTGGGCTTGTCGCCGGTGGTGAGGAAACCCACGACCGACGGCACGTTGGAAATCACGTGTTGAAGCTCATTGTCGAGCACGCAATGGAGCAGAATGTACCCGGGGAAGAAGGTCTTCTCCCGCGTCCGCTTCTTTCCGCTGCGCATCTCGAAGACCGTCTCTGTCGGAATCATGATCTCGCTGAGTTTGTCCTCCAAACCCAGCCGCGCGATTTCACGCTCCAGATAGGCCTTCACCTTCTTCTCATGGCCCGAGAAGGTGCGAAGCACATACCACTTGCGGATATTGTCGGTGTTTGTTTTCTGCGTTGCCATTGCCTGAGCTCACCGGTTGCCCGGTGCTCGTTCATTCATTGGTAGATAATCTCCAGCACCTGACTGATCACCCGGTCGATGCCGAAGATGAACAGCGAGATCACCATGGCCGCCACCAGCGTGATGACGGTGTTGCTGATGAGCTCCTGCCGACTCGGCCAGTTCACCTTCCGCATTTCTTTGGCGACTTCTTCCAGATACGCTATGAGTTTATTCATCTGATCTCACCATTCTGGCATTCGGAGCGGCACGGGCGGCAGGACTCGAACCTGCAGCCTGCGGTTTTGGAGACCGCTGCTCTGCCAATTGAGCTACGCCCGTGTGGGGCCGCCGGTGCTCGTCATGCGCACATGACGCCGAAGAGCCGGCGGCCTCATTTCGTTCAGTCGAGGATTTTGGAGACGACGCCCGCGCCCACGGTCCGACCGCCCTCGCGGATGGCGAACCGAAGCCCCTGCTCCATCGCCACCGGAACGATCAGCTTCACCTTGAAGCTCGTGTTGTCCCCGGGCATCACCATCTCCACGCCCTCCGGAAGCTCGATGTCGCCCGTCACGTCCGTCGTACGGAAGTAAAACTGAGGACGGTAGCCACGGAAAAACGGCGTGTGACGCCCCCCCTCGTCCTTCGACAAAATGTACACCTCCGCCTCAAACTCACGGTGCGGCGTCACCGAACCCGGCTTCGCCACCACCATGCCGCGCTCCACCTCGTCCTTGCCGATGCCCCGAAGCAACAAACCCACGTTGTCGCCCGCCTGACCCTCGTCGAGCAGCTTCCGGAACATCTCCACGCCCGTCACCACGGTCGTGAGCTTCTCGTCCCGCATCCCCAGAATCTCCACCTGCTCGTTGACCTTGATCACCCCACGCTCGACGCGCCCGGTCACCACCGTGCCACGACCCGTGATCGAAAAAACATCCTCGATCGGCATCAAAAACGGCTTGTCAATGTCACGCTCCGGCGTCGGAATGTACTCGTCCACCGCCTTCATCAACTCCAGAATCTGCTGCTCCGCCTCCGGATCACCGTTGAGCGCGTTGAGCGCCGATCCACGAATCACCGGAATGTCGTCCCCGGGAAACTCGTACGTGTCGAGCAACTCGCGAACCTCCATCTCGACGAGCTCGAGCAGCTCCTCGTCGTCGACCAGGTCCACCTTGTTGAGGAAAACCACGATGTAGGGCACCCCCACCTGTCGCGCCAGAAGAATGTGCTCGCGCGTCTGCGGCATCGGGCCGTCGGTGGCCGCCACCACCAGGATCGCGCCGTCCATCTGGGCCGCGCCCGTGACCATGTTCTTGACGTAGTCGGCGTGGCCCGGACAGTCGACGTGCGCGTAGTGACGGTTCTCCGTCTCGTACTCGACGTGCGCCGTCGCTATCGTGATGCCGCGCTCGCGTTCCTCGGGGGCGTTGTCGATCGAATCGAACGAGCGAATCTCGGTGTTGCCGCTGACGTGCTTGGCCAGCACCTGCGTGATGGCGGCCGTGAGCGTGGTCTTGCCGTGGTCCACGTGACCGATCGTGCCCACGTTGACGTGCGGCTTCGTACGAACAAATTGTTCCTTTGCCATGGCTTATGTTCCTGTCTGTCGCGTGTTGATTTCGTAAAAGGTTGTGCTATCCCTGGCGAGAACCTCAGGCCGCCACGCCGGAAGCTTTCGCGATGATCTCCTCGGCAATCGCCTTCGGAACCTCGACGTAATTCTCAAACTGCATCGTATAGATGGCGCGTCCTTGCGTGAGCGAGCGGAGGTCGGTCGAATAGCCGAACATTTCGGAGAGCGGCACTTTGGCCTTGATGACCTGTGCGCCCTGGCGCTGCCCGAGACTCTCGATGCGCCCGCGCCGGCTGTTGAGGTCGCCGATGACTTCACCCATGTACTCTTCCGGCGTGATGACCTCGACGGCCATGACCGGCTCCATGATGATGGGCTGGGCCCGGCGCGCAGCCTCGCGGAAGGCCATGCGCCCCGCAATCTCGAACGACATCTGATCCGAGTCGACGGCGTGGTACTTGCCGTCGTAGAGCCGGGCGCGGATGCCTTCGATGGGATAGCCCGCCAGGGGCCCCTGCGACATCGCCGACTCGATCCCTTTCTGCACCGAAGGAATGAACTCCCTCGGGATGGAGCCGCCCACGATGTCGTTGATGAACTCCAGGCCGACGCCCGATTCGTTCGGGCCGATCTCGAGCCAGACTTCTGCGAACTGCCCGCGACCGCCGGTCTGCTTCTTGTGCGTATAGCGCTGATCGACCGTCTTGCGGATCGCCTCGCGATAGGCCACCTGCGGACGCCCCACGTTGGCTTCGACCTTGAACTCGCGGCGGAGGCGGTCGACGATGACTTCGAGGTGCAGCTCGCCCATGCCGGCGATGATCGTTTGCCCCGTTTCATCGTCCGTCCGCACCTTGAAGGTGGGGTCCTCCTCGGCCAGCTTCTGAAGCCCAAGGCCCAGTTTGTCGCTGTCGGCCTTCGTCTTCGGCTCGATGGCGATGCGGATGACCGGCTCGGGGAACTCCATCTTTTCGAGGATGATCGGATGCCCCGGGTCGCACAGCGTGTCGCCGGTGCGCACGGCCTTCAACCCGACGGCGGCGGCGATGTCGCCGGCGCGCACGTCGTCCACGTCCTCGCGGCTATTGGCGTGCATGAGCAGAATGCGGCCCACACGCTCCTTCTTGCCGGCCGTGGCGTTGTAGACCTGCTCTCCCTTTTTGAGCGTGCCGCTGTAAACGCGGAAGAACGTCAGTTTCCCCACGTAGGGGTCCGTCATGATCTTGAAGGCGATGGCGCTGAACGGCCCCTGGGGGTCGGGCAGGCGCTCCGCTTCCTCGTCGCTGCCCGGAAGAACCCCTTTGACCGGAGGGATGTCGAGGGGACTCGGCAGATAGTCGATGACGCCGTCGAGCAGGCGCTGAACCCCCTTGTTCTTGAAGGCCGAACCGCAGAAGACGGGCGTGATGTCCAGGCTCAACGTGGCCTCGCGCACCACGGCCTTGATCTCGTCGGGCGTAATTTCCTCTCCCTCGAGATACTTCATCAAGAGCTCGTCGTTGTGCTCGGCCACGGCCTCGAGCAGCAGGATGCGCCAGTGACGGGCCTCTTTCTTGAGGTCGTCCGGCACGTCGATCTCATCCCAGGTCGCGCCCTGCGTCTCGTCATGCCAGATGATGGCCTTGTTGAGCACGAGGTCGATGACGCCGCGAAAGAGGTTGCCCGCGCCGATCGGAATCTGCACCGGGACGGCATTGGCGTGGAGGCGCTCCCGCATCTGCGTGATGGCGCTCTCGAAATCGGCGCCCGTGCGGTCCATCTTGTTCACGAAAGCGATCCGGGGCACGTGGTATTTGTTCGCCTGCCGCCAGACGGTCTCCGACTGCGGTTCGACGCCGCCCACGGCGCAGAAAAGCGCGACGGCGCCGTCGAGCACGCGCAACGAGCGCTCCACCTCGACCGTGAAGTCGACGTGCCCGGGCGTGTCGATGATGTTGATGCGGTAGTCCCGCCACGCGCAGGTCGTCGCGGCGCTCGTGATGGTGATGCCGCGCTCTTTCTCCTGCTCCATCCAGTCCATCGTCGCGCCGCCCTCATGCACCTCACCCATACGATGGACGCGACCCGTATAAAACAGGATGCGCTCGGTGGTGGTGGTTTTACCCGCGTCAATATGGGCCATAATGCCAATATTGCGCGTGCGCTCCAATGGGAATTTTTTCGAATTAGCCATGTCGATATCAATGAAAATGCGCGCGCCCGAAAGCGGGGGCCGCATATTTAGAATCTAAAATGAGCAAAGGCTTTGTTCGCCTCGGCCATGCGATGCGTGTCGTCCTTTTTCTTGATCGCGCCGCCCTCGCCGCGCGCCGCGCTCATCAGTTCGTTTGCCAGACGGTTGGCCATGCTCTTGTCGTTGCGGGCGCGGGCATACTGAATGAGCCAGCGAAAAGCCAGCGTCATGCGGCGGTCCGGCCGCACTTCGATGGGCACCTGATAGGTGGCCCCGCCGACGCGGCGACTGCGGACTTCCACCAGCGGCGCGACGTTGTTCACCGCCTTCTTGAAGACCTCCACGCCCGGCTCTTCCATCCGCTCTTCGATCACGTCGAACGCATGGTAGACGATGCTCTGCGCAACGTTCTTCTTGCCGCTTTCCATCACGGCATTGACGAAACGGGCCACCAACTCATCGTTGTAAACCGGGTCAGGCGATACCTGCCGCCGTTCTGCTCTTTTTCTACGCATAGGATTATCAAACTATCGAACGAATGACCGGCGAAGCCGCTTGCGGCCGGCCCGTACGGCCATTCTCGCGTTGACGAATCAAACAATCTCTGAGGCGAAACGCCCCGAAGCTCCACGGCCCTACTTTTTCGGCCGCTTGGCGCCGTACTTCGAGCGCGACTGCCGGCGATCCTCCACGCCCGAGGCGTCAAGCGCCCCGCGGACGATGTGGTACTTCACGCCGGGCAAATCCTTCACACGACCGCCGCGCACCAGCACGATCGAGTGCTCCTGGAGGTTATGCCCTTCTCCGGGGATGTAGGCGATCACCTCGATGCCGCTGGTCAGGCGCACCTTGGCCACCTTGCGCAAGGCCGAGTTCGGCTTCTTCGGCGTCGTCGTATACACACGTGTGCACACGCCGCGCCGCTGCGGGCACGAAGAAAGCGCCGGCGACTTCGTCTTCTTAACCTTGGGATGACGCCCTTTCCGAACAAGCTGCTGAATCGTTGGCACGTCTGCTCCTCGTTTGACTGTGATTCTCCTTCTTGCTAAACACAACAAGAGTGGCCTCCTAGCTGCACCAGAAGGCCACTGTCGCTGCAGTTTTACAATATACTAAACCAGGACGCTTTTTAATCCCCGGCTTCTATGAAGAAACTAAGATTTGAAGCCCTCCCTCGCTGCGCCTTGCTTTTGAAGCCCCAACCGGCCCTCCAAACGTTTTTATTTTCGATATATCGATACATATCAAACATTCAATATTCTCAGGCGAAAGCGGAAGCCCGCACGCAAGAAAGGAGGCGACAACGGGTCCGGCGCTCAGGCTTCGGGCGTGCCCGGCGGAGCGTTCTCAGCGCCGTCACCCTGCGCCTCGGCAGCCACGTCGCCCGTCTCCGCTGCGGCGTCTGCTTCCGGAATGCTCCCCGTCGAATGGCCGTTGAACGTGACGTACTCGCCGTGCGGGCGCGCGCCCAGGATCTCGACGAGTTCCTTGGGGCCGAGCACTTCTTTCTTCAGAAGCGTCTGCGCCATCGTTTCGAGCATATCGCGCTTTTCTTCGAGCAGGGCATGCGCTCGTTCACGCACGTCCTCGATGATGCGCCGGACCTCCACGTCGATCACCTCGGCCGTCTTCTCCGAGTACGGTTTATCGAAGAGCGCCCCTTCCTTCCGCTTGCGCGCCAGGTTGAAACTCACGTGCCCGACCCGCTCACTCATGCCGAAGTCGACGACCATGGCGTAGGCGAGACTGGTGATGCGTTCCAGGTCGTTTTGCGCCCCGGTCGAGAGGTGCCCGAAAATGATCTCCTCGGCGGCGCGCCCGCCCATCATCATCGTCATCTGGTCGATAAACGCCTCGCGCGTGGTAATGTATCGCTCGTCGGGCAGAGACTGTGCATAGCCGAGCGCAGCCAGCCCGCGCGGCACGATGGAGACCTTGATCACCGGGTCCGTATGCTTGAGGAACCATCCGGTGATGGCGTGCCCGGACTCGTGGTAGGCAACGATCTTCCGCTCCTCGGGCGAGATGATCTTGCTTTTCTTCTCCAGCCCGGCGATCACCCGCTCGATCGCCCGCTCGAAGTCGTTCATCCCGATGGCTTCCTTGCCTTCCCGGGCCGCCAGAAGCGCCGCCTCATTGCACACGTTGGCGATCTCGGCCCCGGCAAAACCCGGGGTCTGCGAGGCCAACACTTCGAGGTGCACGTCCTCGGAGAGGATGAGGTCGCGCGTGTGGACGCGGAAAATCTCCTCCCGCTCGCGGCGGTCGGGACGGTCGATGAGGATCTGCCGGTCGAAGCGCCCGGGGCGAAGCAGCGCCGAATCGAGCACGTCGGGACGGTTGGTGGCGGCCATGATAATGACGCCTTTGTCGGTATTGAACCCGTCCATCTCGACGAGAAGCTGGTTGAGCGTGTTCTCGCGTTCGTCGTTCGAGCCCATCATCATGCCCTTGCCGCGCGAGCGTCCGATGGCGTCGATCTCGTCGATGAAGATGATGCACGGCGCTTTCTCCTTTGCCTGCCGGAAGAGGTCGCGCACACGGGCCGCGCCCACCCCCACGAACATCTCGACGAAGTCGGAGCCGGAGAGGGAGAAAAACGGCACTTCCGCCTCGCCCGCGACGGCTTTGGCCAGGAGCGTCTTGCCCGTCCCCGGCGGCCCGACGAGCAAGACGCCTTTCGGGAGCTTGCCGCCCAGACGGGTGAACTTCTTCGGGTTCTGCAGAAAATCGACGACCTCGACCACTTCCTCTTTGGCCTCGTCCAGACCGGCCACGTCCTTGAACGTCAGCTTCTGGTCGCCCATCGCATCGAAGAGCACCGCCTTGTTCTTCCCGATGTTGAGCACCTGCGAGTTCGGGTTCATCCGCCGGAGCAGAAACACCCACAGCGCGATGATGATGACCAGCGGGAACACCCAGGTCAGCAGGCCGCCGAACCAGTTTTCCTCGCGCTGAGCGGTGAATTCGACCTCGGGCTTGCCTGCAGTTCGAGCCTGCTCGTTGTACGCCTGCAGGAAGCTCGTCAGTTCGTGGTCGCTCGGCTTGTTGGTGGTAAAGCGGCGGGACGTCTCGGCCTGTTCATTGCTCAGAAACGACTGCCGGGGCTTGCCGATCTTGACGCGCTGATTCTGCACGGCCTCGCTCGTATACGTGCCGTCTATGCGGGCGTCATTGACGATGACGACCTTCTCCACGTAGCCTTTTCCCACATAGTCGAGAAACGTGCTGTAGTCGATTGCGTTCGGATCTTCGCTTCCGAGAAAAAGGAACACGTGCACCAGCAACGCCAGAAAAATGGCGAGGTAGATCCAGAGCGAGAACTTGGGCCGCCGGTCGGAAAACCGTGGACCCGGTCCGGAGGAGCGATTTTCCCGGTCGCTGTTTATTCGGTTGCGCTCATCTTGCGCCATATCGGTATAGTGTTTATCCCGAAGATGCGTGTAGGGCTCCGCATCGACACTTCGTAAAGGAAAGGGAAGAAGAGACGGCGGCGAGAACCCTTCGTGGGTACGTGCACCCGGGGTCCATAGGTTTCGGAATCATCGCGCGTCCTCCACCCGCGCAGTTGCTTTTGGGCAGAGCGCATCCGCGCAAAGGCATGGTTTTCAACGCCTAATTCAGTGCAGATGCCGAACCCCCCAGAGGCGGCTTTGGTTCCACCGGCGCAGAATACGCCGCGTGACCGAACCGGCCTCGCGCCCGGCTCGATCAGTTCTTCCGGAAGGGAATGACGAGCGTCATTTTGACCTTTACGGGCTTCCCGTCCTGCACGCCGGGCACGAAGCGCGCCGCGCGCACGGCCCGCACGGCCTCTTCATCGCACCCCGCTCCGATGCCGCTCATCACCTTCACGTCACTCGGGCGCCCCTCCTCATCGACGACGAACCGGACCACTACGTCGCCTTCGAGTGCGGCGCGGGCGGCGGATTCCGGGTAATGCACTTTCTTCAGAAAAGCCTCCATGCCGCCAACCGGTTCGGGCATCTCGTCCGCCGTGTCAAGCACTTCCGCCGCATCCGTGGTATCGGCCGGAGCCTTTTTCCGATTCGTCACGGGCCGGCCGAACAGTCCTTTCTTCCGCCCCCCGGCCTCCCCCGGACGTTTCTTCAGAAGCGCTGCGTCGTCTCCCCGCAGGCGCGGGCTTGCCGGCTCGTCCGCGACGCCCGCCTCGGATTCGGCGGCCGGCGATGCGCCTTCGCCCACAACCGTCTCGGGAGCCACAAACGCCGTGTCCGGCACGACGGCGAGCGTGTCCGAGACGCCGGAAAGCGAGTCCGGAAGGGTCACCAGGGAATCGGAGGCCATCAGCCTCCCGGCCACGACCATGCTGTCCGTCGCAGCCAGCGTATCGGCGGCGGCGCGAAGTTCTTCGAGGACCGCCAGAAACTGCCGGGCCTGCGCGGCATACGGCGTGCGGGCATAATCGGCGATCAAAACGCCGTACAGGGTCGTGAGCCGCACC
>JALSSK010000515.1 GCA_026984335.1 Rhodothermales bacterium | reverse complement strand
CAGATATGCTATAAAGCGACGTCATCCAACTCGCCTCCACCTTCGCCATTCCGCTCCGACAAAAGTTCACACGGATCGCAATCGAGGCAAACGGCCCGAAAATGGCGGTTGGCGACGGTGCGGCGGGGCGATGGGGGCTTGAAGGAAGCCGGCGCGGGAAACAAAGGGGTTGACTTCGGGCTTTGATCGCGTGTATTATTCAGGCTCCATGGCTATGCAACGCGCACATATCCTCCGTTCGCTCCGACGTGCTCGACGTACGACGTCCCATCGTATCCGGAGGAACATAGCTCTGCGCACGCCATAGCATCCCGGACTTGCTCGTCCGCCAAGTTGTCGAAGCGCTGGTTCCTCCCGAGCCGGCGCTTTTTTTCGTTTCCCCACGTTCGAAGAACAAACCCGATCCCTGCCATGTCCATCGTACTCGCTTTCAGCGGCGGCCTCGACACGTCGTTCTGCGTGCCGTACCTCGCCGAGACCTATGCCGAGCCGATCCACACCGTCACCGTGAACACGGGGGGGCTCTCCGACGACGAGGCGGCGGCGCTCGAAGCCAAAGCGCTTGCTCTCGGCGCGGCGAAGCACGTCACCATCGACGCGCGGCGCGATCTCTACGACGACCTGCTCAGTTACCTCATCAAGGGCAACGTCCTCCGGGGCGGCGTCTATCCGCTGTGCGTGGGGCCCGAGCGCGTGGTGCAGGCGAAGCACGTCGTCGCCGTGGCGCGGGAGACGGGCGCGCGGGCCGTGGCGCACGGCTCCACCGGCGCGGGCAACGATCAGGTCCGCTTCGACGTGGCGCTGAAGATCCTCGGCGGCGACCTCGACATCCTCACGCCCATCCGCGACCTCGGCCTCACCCGCCCGGCCACCGCCGCCTACCTCAACGAGCGCGGCTTCCACGCCTCCGCCGAGAAGGCGACGTACTCGATCAACAAGGGGCTGTGGGGGACGACCATCGGCGGGCGCGAGACGCTCACCCCGCGCGAGCCCCTCCCCGACGAGGCCTATCCCGACACCGTCTCCCCCGCCAACGCCCCGGACGCGCCCCGCGACCTGACGATCACGTTCGAGAACGGCCTGCCCACGGCCCTCGACGGCGAAGCGCTCGACCCGGTGACGCTCATCGAGACGCTGAACACGCTCGGCGCGGCGCACGGCGTCGGGCGCGGCATCCACGTCGGCGACACCATCCTCGGCATCAAGGGACGCGTCGCCTTCGAGGCCCCGGCGCCGGTGATCCTCCTCACGGCCCATCGCGAGCTCGAAAAGATCGTCCTCACGCAGTGGCAACAGTTTCAGAAGAACCACCTCGCGGATTTTTACGGGACGATGCTCCACGGCGGGCAGTACTTCGACCCCGTCATGCGCGACATCGAAGCGTTCCTCGACGCCTCGCAGTCGGTGGTCACGGGCACGGTGACGGTGCGGCTGTTCAAAGGACAGGCCTCCGTGCTCGGCTGCGAAAGCCCCTTCTCGATGTTCGACGCCGGCGTGGCGACGTACGGCGAGACGAACGAGCTGTGGGACGCCCGCGACGCACGCGGCTTCACGCAGATTTACGGGCTTCAGGCGTATCTCGCCCATCAGGCGCGGAAAAACGGGGCCGCTCGTTCGCACGTTTGAACGTTCGCGCCTTTGATCGTTCAAACGCCATAACGCCATACCCGAAGGTTTAAGACATGGACGTTCCAGAAAAGGAAAACACGCGCGGCGGCGCGAAGAAACGCGTGGCCGTGCTTCACGGCGCGGGCTATGCGGGGGGCGAGTTGATCCGCCTGCTCGCGGCGCATCCGTTCGTCACGCTCGCCGCCGTGACGAGCCGTTCGTTCGCCGGGCAGCCGGTGTGGGCGGCCCACCCGGCGCTCCGGGGCCGGACGCCCCTCACCTTCTCCGACGGCGGCGACCTCGCCGTCGACGACCTCGACGCCGTCCTCATCGCCGCCGAGCACGGGCAGGGCGTCCATGCCGTCGCCCGCCTCCTCGACGCCGGTTTCGACGGGTCGATCGTCGACCTGAGCGCCGACTTCCGGCTCGACGACCCGGCGATGTACGAGACGTGGTATGGCTTCACGCACCCTGCCCCCGAGCGGCTCGCCGACTTCACGTACGGCCTGCCCGAGATCCACGCGCCGTACGCGACGAAGCACGTTGCCAACCCCGGGTGCTTCGCCACGGGGTTGACGCTGGCGCTGTGGCCGCTCGCGCAGCGCCTCCCCGCGCTCGACGCCGCCGTGACGGCCCTCACCGGCGCGTCCGGCTCCGGCGCGAAGCCGAAGGCGACGACCCATTTCCCCACCCGCGACGGCAACGTGCGGGCGTACAAGGCGCTCGCCCATCAGCATCTGCCCGAGGTGCTTCAGACGCTCGGCCCGCGCGCCGAGGTGGCCTTTGCGCCCGCCTCCGGCCCGTGGACGCGCGGCATCTGGGGCGCGGCCCACGTGACGCTCCCCGAAGGCGTCGCCGAGGCCGACGTCGCCCGGTGGTACGACGAAGCCTATGCCGGCGGCGCGTGCGTGCGCCTCTGGCCCGGCGCCCTGCCCGAGCTCCGCTTCGCCGTCGGCACCCCGTTCTGCGATCTCGGGTGGATCGTCCGGGGCCGTCGCCTCGTGGTCGGCTTCGCGCTCGACAACCTCCTCAAAGGCGCGGCGAGCCAGGCCGTGCAAAACGTGAACCTCCTCCTCGGCCTGCCCGAAACGGCGGGCCTCCTCCCTTCCGCCCCTCATCCTTCCATCGCCTCATGACCACCCACGACGTCATCCGGACCGAAGACGCTTTTCAGATTCCCACGTATCACAAATTTCCCCTCGCGCTCGTGCGGGGCGAAGGCGTCTACGTATGGGACGCCGACGGCAAACGATACCTTGATTTTTACGGCGGCCATTGTGTGACGCTCCTCGGCCACTGCCCTCCGAAGGTGGTGGCGGCGGTGCAAGAACAGGCGGGGACGCTTCTTTTTTACTCGAACGCGGCGTACAGTCCGGTGCGGGCGCGGGCGGCGGCGCTCCTCGCGGCCTTCGCGCCGGAGGGCCTCGGGCACGCCTTCTTCTGCAATTCCGGCACGGAGGCGAACGAGACGGCCCTCAAGCTCGCCCGGAAGTGGACGGGCAAACCGGGCGTCGTCGCCATGACGGACGGCTTCCACGGCCGGACGCTCGGCAGCCTCGCCGCCACGTCGAACCCGAAGTACCGCGCGCCGTACGCCGACGTGCTCCCCGAGACGACGTTCGTCCCCTTCGGCGACGCCGAGGCGGTGGCGAACGCGCTCGCCGCACGCGACGACGTCGCCGCCGTGATCCTCGAACCGATCCAGAGCATGGCGGGCATCACCGAAGCGCCTCCGGCGTATTTCCGGGCGCTCCGGCGGCTGTGCGACGCGCACGGCGCGGCGCTCATCTTCGACGAGGTGCAGACGGGGGTCGGGCGCACGGGCGCGTTCTCGATCTCGGAGCACTTCGGCATGAAGCCCGACCTCATCACGCTGGCGAAGAGCCTCGGCTCGGGCGTGCCCGTGGGCGCGGTGCTCGCCGCCGACGCCGTCGCCGCCACCGTGCGGCACGGCGATCAGGGCTCCACCTTCGGCGGCGGCATGCTGGCGATGGCCGCGATGACGGCGACGCTCGAAACGATCCGCGACGAAGCCCTCATGACCCGCGCCCCCCGGATCTTCGAGCGCATCGCCGGGGCGCTCCGCCCGCACGTGAAAGCCGTGCGCGGGCGCGGCTGCCTCCTCGGCGTCGAGCTGCACGGCCCGGCGGCTCCGGTGCTGGCGAAGCTCCGCGCGGCGGGCGTCCTCGCCGGGAGCGCGGCGCATCCGAACGTCATCCGCCTCATGCCGCCGCTCAACACCCCCGACGAGGCCCTCGACGCCTTCCTCACCGCGTTCACGGATCTCCTCGCCACGCATGATTTCGCGGCTTCGTAGCGCGTAAATGAGCCAACCTTACACACGACGAAATACGCGCCGCGAAACACGAATCTTTCCCCAAACCTCAAGCTTAACCTTCAAACTCATGCCCCATCTCCTCGACTGGCGTCTGCTCGACGATGCGACGTGGAACGGCCGGCTGGAAGCGGCCGTGGCGCACCATCGCGCCGGAAAAACGTGGACCGGGAGCGCGCGCGGAAAGAGCCTCGCGATGCTCTTCTTCAACCCCTCGCTCCGCACGCGCACGTCGATGGAGCTGGCCGCCGCCCACCTCGGCGCGCACGTGACCACGATCACGCCCGGGCAGGGCACGTGGGGCTTCGCGTGGGACGACGACGTGGTGATGGACGGCGCGGAGGCCGAGCACATCCGCGAGGCCGTCGGCGTGCTCTCGCGGTATTACGATGCCCTCGGCGTGCGCGTCTTCGCCTCCGGGACGGACTACGAGAAGGACCGCGCCGACGCGCTCCTCCACACCTTCGCACGCGCCGCCGACGTGCCCGTCGTCAACCTCGAATCGGCGTTTTACCACCCGTGCCAGGCCCTGGCCGACGCCGCCACGCTCACGACGCATTTCGACGGCGACGCGGCGGGGAAGCGGTTCGTCCTCACGTGGGCCTACCATCCGAAGGCGCTCCCGATGGCCGTGCCGAACTCGGCGGTCCTCACGGCGGCGCGGCTCGGGATGCACGTGACGGTGGCCCGGCCCGAAGGCTACGGCCTCGACGCCGGGGTGATGGCGCAGGCGCGGGCGTACGCCGAGGCGCGCGGCGCGACGGTGACCGAGACCGCCGACCCGGACGCGGCGTACGACGGGGCGGAGGTCGTCTACGCGAAAGCGTGGGGCGGCCCGCTCGTCTACCGCGACCCGGCGCGCGAGGCGAAGCTCCGGCAGGCGAACCGGCACTGGCGCGTGACGGCCGAGCGCATGGCGCGGACGCGGGAGGCCGCCTTCATGCACTGCCTCCCCGTCCGCCGGGGCGTGGTCGTGGACGACGCCGTGCTCGACGGGCCGCACGCCCTCCACCTGCTTCAGGCCGAATACCGGCTCCACGCGCAGAAAGCGATCCTCGAATACGTGTGGGATCTGCCCCCGTCCGCCCCGGCGCCGGTCTCCGAGACGCTTTCCGACGAAGCATGAAACGCCCGGACCGACCATGACGCACCCGAACGAAGCCCGCCCCGTCGTCATCAAGCTCGGCGGCGCGCTCCTGAACGATCCCGCCCTCCTCGAACCCCTCTGGCGCGACGTCGCCCGGCTCCGCGAGACGACGCCCGTCGTCCTCGTTCACGGCGGCGGGCCGCAGGCGACGGCCATGGCGCGGCGGCTCGGCCACGAACCGCGCATCGTCCACGGGCGGCGCGTGACCTCCGACCTCGACCTCGACGTCATCCAGTGGGCGATCCGGGGGAAGCTCAACACGCAGCTCGTCGCACAGGCCGCCCGCGCGGGCGTCCCCGCCGTCGGCATCTCCGGGGCGGACGGCGGCCTCGTGCAGGTCGTCCGTCGGCCGCCGTGGCGCGTCGACGGCGAGGAGGTGGATTTCGGGTGGGTCGGCGACGTCGAGTACGTGGCGGCGGACGTGCTCGCCGCGCTCCTCCGGGGCGGCTTCGTGCCCGTCGTCGCGCCGCTCGGCATCGACGTGGAAGGGCAGGTGTACAACGTGAACGCCGACACCGTGGCGCAGGCGATCGCACAGGCGCTCCGGGCCGCCGCGTTCTTCCTCGTCACCGAGGCGGGCGGCGTGCGCCGCGACCCGTACGCGCCCGAGACCTTCCTCCCTCACTGCGACGCCGCGACGTTCGAAGAGGGGACCGCCTCGGGATGGATCGCGGGCGGCATGCGCGTCAAGCTCAAGGTCGCCTTCGACGCGCTCCGGGCGGGCGTCCCCGAGGTCTTCATCCTCGCGCCCCATCACCTTTTCGAGCGGGAACGCGCCACGCGCATCGTCCTCTCACCTCCGGCGGAGGAGACGTGAGAGATCGTGCGTATTTACAAGAAATGCCTTCCGAACCGCCCATGTCCGACGCCGTCGCCCTCCTCAAGGAACTCATCCGTTTTCCCTCGCTCAGCCTCGAAGAAGGTCCCATCGCGGACTTCGTGGAGGCCTACGTCCGCGCCGTCGGCATCCCCGTCGGGCGGCACGAGAACAACGTGTACTTCCGGCTCGGCGAAGGGGAGCACACGCTGCTGCTCAACTCGCACCTCGATGTGGTGCCGCCCTCGCGCGATCACCCGTACGATCCGTT
>JALSSK010000514.1 GCA_026984335.1 Rhodothermales bacterium | reverse complement strand
GCCGAGCATCGACCACAGGTTCTGCTCCGCTCGTCTCTCCCGGTCCGGGTCGGGCGGGTGAATCAACTCGTCGAAAGTATCGCTCGTGGGGGTCAGACTCATGGAGCGGTTGGATTATCTCGTGATGGCGGCGAAGGCGGTGATCAGGCCCGCGATGGTCGAGACGCCGGCGATGACCGTCTGCAGGCTCAGCAGCTTCGTCTGCCGCCGCGACGTCCGGTCGGTGACGAGGAGCGACTGCAGTTCGGGGGTCTCGGCCACGGGTTCGCGGTTGACGAAGATGGTGTCGCCCGAGCGGACGAGCACGTCGTCGCCCGTCTGGACGGCGCCCGTGCCGCCTGCGAAGACGTACACGCCTTTGGTGTCGGGGCCCTCGCCGCCGGCCGCCTCGATGTAGTGCCGCGCCTTCCGGCCCGGCTCGAAGGGCACGTAGCCGGGCACGATCACGTTGCCCGTGACGAAGACGGTGCCCTCGTCGCGGGGGAAGACGACGACGTCGTTGTTCTGCAGCACGAACTCCTCGCCGCCGGTCTCGAGGATCTGCGCCACATCGACGGCGATGCGGTTGCGCCGGAGTTCGGTCTTGAGGTAGGTGCGCCCGAAGAAGTCGAGGTCGCTGATGCGCCCGTCGCTCTTGAAGTAGTTGGACTCCCGCCGTTCGACGTACGCCGCGCGCACGTTGGCGTCGGGCTTGAGGCCGCCGCCCATCTCGAGCAGCTCGCGCAGGGTCGTTTTCCCGCTCTCGATGGGATAGGTGCCGGGGTATTGGACGAACCCGTAGATGGCGGCGGAGGCGCGTTCGGGCTTGAGCACGTCGAGGCGGTCGCCGGGCTGGAGCGGGACGGGGGCGGCGGCGTCGGCGCGCAGGTCGGGGATGTGGAGGAGCATCGGGCGGGCGAGGCCGTCGGAGCCGCGCCGGATCAGGCGCACGTCGCCGAGGCGCTCGAGCACGCTCGGGCCCGTGGCCAGCAAGAGCACGTCGAGCACCGTGTCGCCCGGGCGGTAGGCGTACGTGCCCGGATACGGCGCCTCGCCGGTGACAGTGACGGCGTCCTGTTCCTCGTTGAAGACGGGCACCGTGATGACGTCGCCGTCGAGCAGGAGCGGGTTGCTCTCGGGGTCGCCCGTGGTGTAATAGCGGAAAAGGTCGATGGAGACCTGCGTGCCGTCGCGGCGCGTGAGCAGGACGTTGCGCAGCGACGGGCGGTAGGGTGCGCTCAGCCGGGGACGCTCCGAGGTGGCCGACGGAAGAAACGGCGCCGGCCGCTCGACGCCGGCCGGGATCTGCGCCGTCGCCTGAAGGTATTGCAGTTCGAAGGCGCGGGCCGCGAAGGCCATCTCGAGCGCCTCGCTCACCCGCGAGACCGGCATCACGAGGTACCGCCCCGGCTCCGGCACCGCCCCGGAGATGTGCACGTAGAACTGCCGGGGCTGGGCCAGCGAGAGCTCGACGGGGACGTTCTCATACTGTCGCCGGAGCATCGCCACGGCTTCCGCCTGCACGTCGCGGAGCGTGCGCCCGGCCGCGTCCACCTGCCCGGCGTCGGTGAGGATCAGATGCCCCTCCGCCGAGACCTGCGCCGTCTCCCGGATCGGGACCACCCCGCCGATGGAGACGGTGAACCGGTCGCCGGGCCCGACGATGTACGCGTCCGGGTTGAGCGCCCCTTCGAGCGCCAGCGTGCCCGAGGCCAGACCGCTGCCGGAGAAGCGCTGGCGCAGTTGCTGAAGGATGCTCATGCCGCCGAGGTCGGCGGTGGCCGTGGGCGCGCCCTGCGTCTGCGCGTGAAGCGTTGGTGCCGCGCTCAGGGCGAGCACACCCAGCAGACAAAAGACGCCGATCGGCTTCGCGAGGCGAGGAGAACGCATAAAAAGCACGGGAATGAGTGGGGAAAACGCGGCCCGGCGAACGGGCAAAGCGGATTGCTGCGCTGGATCAACGGTGAACGAGGACGCCGGTTTCAAGGTTCGCCGGGGGGCGGACGGGGGCGGCGCCGGCGGCTCGTAACGATCGTGCGTATAGGCAATCGGTGGGGAAGGGTGCTCCGGGACGTGCATTCTTGTATTTTAAACTACGACATCGCCCCTGCCCGCGCAATGGAACGCCCGAAAACACATACGCTCTTCAAGTGCTGCTCGAACGCCCCGCGCCCGCCAAGATCAACCTCGGCCTGCACGTGCTCCGCAAACGCTCCGACGGCTACCACGACCTCGAGACGGTCCTGCTCCGCATCGGGTGGGCGGATCGGCTGACGGCCCGGCCTGCGGAACGGCTCACGCTCACGTGCTCCGACCCGGCCCTTCCCACCGACGAGCGCAACCTGTGCATGCAGGCGGCCCGCCGTCTGGCCGAGGCCTTCGGCGTCGCGCAGGGGGCGGCGCTCCACCTCGACAAGCGCGTGCCCTACGGGGCCGGCCTCGGCGGCGGGTCGAGCGACGCCGCCGCCACGCTCCGCCTCCTCGTCGAGCTGTGGGGCCTCGACGCTTCGGAGGCAAGCCTCCACCACCTCGCCGCCGAACTGGGCTCGGACGTGCCCTTCTTCCTCGGCCCGGCGGCGGCCTTCGCCACGGGGCGGGGCGAGCGTCTCACCCCGCTCCGCGATCCCCGCACCGGCGCGCCGTACCGCCTGCCCTTCGCGCTCGTCGTCGTCGCGCCCCCGGTGCACGTCTCGACGGCGGAGGCGTACGCCCTCGTCCACCCGAACGCGACGGCCCGGCCCGACCTCCGCGCCCTCGTCGCCTCGAACGACCTCGCCCGGTGGCGCGCCGAGCTGGTCAACGATTTCGAAGCGCCGGTCTTCGCGGCCCATCCCGCCCTTCGCCGCCTGAAGGAACGGCTCGTCGAGGCGGGAGCGGGCTATGCATCCCTCTCGGGCTCGGGCGCAGCCGTCTTCGGCGTCTTCGAGGACGCGGCCCGGGCCGCCGAAGCCGCCGAAGCCGCCCGCCGCGAAGGCCACCGGGTATGGGCGGCGTCGAACGTTTGAACGCGCAAACGGCCCGGCGCCCTGACGTTCAAACGGATTAGCGCCCATCCGCAACGTATCGACGCTTTTGCACGGATGCGTCAGAAGTTGGCACGGATGCGTCGGTTGCGTTTTCGCGGAAGAGGTGCGGCATCCCGAATGCGCCGAAAGTTGGCACGGATGCGTCGTTCGTATGGGTCGCTCTTGTGCCGCCACAGGGTCCCCTCGTATCGTTTCATCGCGCCTCGAATGAGTGCGCACTCCCAGAGGCAGCATCCTCCACGGCGCCTCCGTCTTGTTCGACACGGAGGCGGAGGCGCCAGGAGGATGACTGCGGAGATGGACCGACCCGTCATTGACGCGAAAGCGAAAGCCCATCTCTCCAATCTTTCTCACTATTCCTGTGGAGGGAATGATCATGAAACGTACGACGAAAAAACACCCGATCCTCCGTAACCCCCTCATTATGCTGTGCGCATGGCTCGCCGTCGTCGTCCTGGCCGCCGGTTGCTCCGACACGCTCACGGCGCCCAACCTCGAAGACGAAACCGGCGTCTCGAAGACGACGATCGGAACGGCTCAGACGGCCAAGGCCCTCGCGGGGCCGTACGTCCTGATCCCGTTCGCGGCCACGGCCTCTTTCACCAGCTTCGACCCGGGTCCCGGGCAATCCGACGGTGAGACCTGGTTCGTGCGCGAGCTCATCAAGAGCGGCCCGCTCACCGGCGACCTCGAGGGCGAAATGGTCATGACCCTCAACGGCGACATCAACCTGGACACCGGCAGTGGCCCGGGCTGGGGCACGTTCCGCATCACCACGGACGAAGCCTCGTGGAGCGGCACGGTCGAAGGCACGTTCTCCGAAATGAGCCTGGTGTTCACCGGCGAGCTCGCGTCCGAAAGCAGCGAAGGGGCAAGTCAATCCCGGCTCCAGGGCACGGCCAGCGATGCCGGTTTTGTCCCCGAGAGCGACGAGTTCGTCGTGAGCGGAAGCATCATCCAGCGCGTCTCGGCTCTGTAAGTTCGGGTCAAAGAAACCGGTTTTTTCGGAGAAATCCGAAAGCGCCGGAACGGACCCTGCGAATCCCGGACGGTTCTCCCTGAGCCGGCCGGGGTTCGCTTATCGCATATATTTGAGGGCATACTTCCTTTTTCGAAAAAGAATGTGTACCGTGTCAGGGAAAGGAGGTCATTTTTCAGATCGGTAGGCCGGTTGTTCTGACGGGATCGCTGCACGCGTAACCGCTCTCCCTTCACCGCTCCCCTCTTCGCGGCTTATCTCTCACGCGGGGCAGCCCGGAAATTGCCCCGTTTTAGCGACGTACCTCTCCTCCGTGCTCCGGCCCTCCGCCCCGAGTGCTCACCCCCCGCACCCCGCAGTGACGTCTTCCACTGCGCCTTCGCCGCTCCTCTTCGAGCGCATCCTCATCAGGATACGCCGGCGCACTCCCCCCGCGAGACCGCCCGCGTGTTCGCACGCCCGGACGGCCATGAAAAAGCGCACACTCTGGTTCTCGTTTCTCGCCCTGTTTCTGAGCACGCCGCTTCTGGCCCAGACAAACGCCGACAGCCTCGAAGCCCGCTTGCGCGGGGCCGTGGGGGCCGGGCGCGTCGCGGCGCTGGCGGCGCTGGTGGAGGCCTATCACGGCAACGATCCCGCGCGGGCGCTCGGCTACGGGCGCGAGGCGCTGGCGCTGCTGAAGACGGCTCCCGACGCCCGGCGAGCGGCGCGGGTGCTCTACTGGATGGGGGTCGTCCACGTCCATGCCAATGCCTTCGACTCGGTGCTGGTCTACGCCGACCGGATCGAGGCGCTGGCGGCGAGCGCGGGAGACGAGAAGGGGCGGGCCGACGCCGCGTACTTGCGCGCGCGGGTTCACCGCGAAATGCGCCGCTATGAGGAAGCGCTGGCGTACGCCCGGGAGGCGCTCTCCCGCTATGAGGCGGCCGGGGATGCGCGCGGCACGGCCGACGCCAACAGCTACGTGGGCGGCCTCTTCTGGGGACTGAAACGCTATGACGAGGCGCTCCCTCCTCTGGAACGGGCCCTTGCGCAGCACGAAGCCCTGGGCGACCGGATGGGGGTCGGCTCCGACCTGATTCGCATCGGGTTGGTGCACGAGGGCAGGCATGATGATGAACAGGCCCTGGTCTTCTACGAGCGTTCGCTCAAGGTCCGTGAGGCCATCGGCGACCTGCGCGGCATGGCATGGGCGCTCAACAACATGGGCGTCATTCACCATAAACAGCATAAGTATGAGGAGGCCCTCGGTTTCCACCGGCGCGCCTTCGAAGCCCGAGAGGCGATCGGTGACCGGGAGGGTATGGCATCGTCGCTCATCAACATCGGTAACGACTATTCGAGACTGCATAAGTATGAGGAGGCGCTCAGGGCCATCCGCCGGGCTCGTGAGTTCCGGGAAGCTCTCGGAGATCGCAAGGGAACGGCCGGGTCGATCTATTGGATGGGTATTGTGTACGCGGAAATGGGTGACTACGAGAAGGCGCTCACATTCTACCTGCAGGCACTCGAGATCCAGGAAGCCATTGGCGACTCAAATGGCCTGTACCGCTCGCTCTCGAGGATCGGCAGGATGTATCGGAAGCTTAGTGAGGCGAACAGGGGGCTGGGCGTCTACGAGGAAGCGCTCGCCTTCGAATTCCGCAGTCTCGCAATTACGAAAAGACTCTATGCCGAGCATCCGAGCGACGATAGCAAAGACGCGCTGGCCATGTCGCTGCACCAGGCAGGCACCACGCTGCGTGCGCTGGGCCGCTACGACGAGGCGCTCGCGCTCAACCTCCGCGCGCTCGCGCTCTGGCAAGAACTGAACGACCGACACGATGTGGCGGGAGCCTATCAGGAACTCGGCGAGCTCCACGCCGCCCTGGGCAATCATGGGGAGGCGCTCGCGTTCGAACTGCGCGCGCTCGAGCTCTGGGAAGAACTCGATGCGAACTATCCGGATATGGGCCTGTTGCTCCGCGGCGTTGCGCGCTCCCAGATCGAACTGGGCCTTTACGACGAGGCGCTGGCCACCAGCCGCCGGCTCGTCGCGTCGGCCCGGACGACCGACCCGCTCTACCTCCGCGACGGTTACGAGAACCTGGCCCGCATCCACGAGGCGATGGGGAACTACCCGGAGGCGCTCGCGGCCTACAAGCACTTCAAAGCCCTCAACGACTCGCTCTTCAGCACCGACAGCCGGGGTGTGATCGCCGAACTGCAGGCGCAGTACCGCACGAAGGAGCAGCAGAAGAACATCGAGCTCTTGCAGCGCAAGGCCCAGAT
>JALSSK010000513.1 GCA_026984335.1 Rhodothermales bacterium | reverse complement strand
CCCGCCCTGCTCGGCTATGTGTTTCAGGGGTGGTACTACAACTTCTCGGCGGGGGCGTACATCGAGAAACAGACGAAGTATTTCATCCACTGCACGGCGGCGGGCAGCGCGGCGGCGGTGGGGCTGAACCTGTGGCTGGTGCCCCGGTACGGGATGCTCGCCGCCGCCTGGGCCACCACGCTCTCGTACGCGATCATGGCCCTCATGCTGTATTTCATCGTGCGGCGCTTCTATCCGACGCCGTACGCGTGGCGTCCGGTGCTCGGCATGGGCGCGCTCGCGGCGACGCTCTTCTTCCTCTGGGACGCCGTGCCCGGGCTCCGGCACTGGTGGGCGGAGGCGCTGTTGCTCGGCGGGTATCTCGTCGGGTTGCTCGCGCTCCGGATCGTCTCGCCGGAGGCGGCGCGGCGGGTGTTCACTCGATCCGCTCGACGCGGATGACGCGGAGGTGCGCGAAAGGCCGGCTGTTCCAGTCATCCCGGTAGAGCCGTCCCGTGATGCGGTACCGGTACGACACCGAGAGCTCCGGCGCGGGCTGTTCATCGAAGGTGAGGATGTACAGGTTGTGCTCCGGGGTCTCGAGCATGAGGGCCGTGAACGGCACGTTGCCCCGGCGGCTGACGCTGCCCTCGACGGTGATGACCTCGCCGGGCGGCGGAGCCGTGACGGCGCACCCGGCAAACAGCGCGAGCACCGGAACGGCAAGCGTGAGACGGAAGAGAAAAGACATCGCTTTCATGAGAAAAGAGGATGGGCGAAGGTGTGCGAAACGCGGGCCCCGGCACGCGCACGAAAACCGTACGAGCGGCGGCGCTTCTGAGAGACGAGGCGAACTTCGTGCCTGAAACTAAATGATCCCTCCGGCCCGACGATACCGGTAAAATGGGGGAACGACGGGAACGGGAATGATTTGTGCCTGTTTCTCTGAACTAAGATTTTTTTGATTTGCCACAGCTTTTGGGGGCGACGGCGGCTTTGGGCCGCAACCCGGGGGAAGGCCCCCGCACTTCCGGGCTCGACAGTCACCCGTTCACGCATCACAGGTGTTCATCCATGAAATATGCCGCCGCTTCGCTACTGCTGACGCTTTGCTTGTGCGCGCCCGCTCTGGCCCAGACGCCGGTTCAGGGACGCGAACTGCAGGCCCTCACCCGCCCTTCCGACGGGCAGGCGCCGGCGCGGCCGGTGCACATCACGGACGACCTCGTGTCCTCGCCGGAAGGGCAGGAGGCCCTGCGCGCCTTTCACGCCGCCAAAGCCGCCGGGCTGCTCCCCCGCCGCAAAACCACCGCCTCGACGTGCACCGTCGGCGAGACGAAGAGCTTCAACGTCCTCACGAACCTGCTCTCCTCCGGCTCGACGTGGGTGGCGAAAGACTTCCAGTGCCAGGCCGCCAACGCCATCGCCAACGTGTGGGTGGAGACGAGCCAGCTCGGCGTGGTCCCGGAAGACGACATCGCGGCGCTCGACAATGCGCTCCTGACGAGCACCCCCGAGGGCTCCTTCAACCCCGACCAGGGCATCATCGCCAACGACAACGAGGTCTTCGGCGCTCCGCCCAACTTCGACGGCGACGGCATCACGGACGTGCTCATCTATGACGTGGACGAGGGGCCGGACGCCGAGGACGGCACCTTCGTGCTCGGCTTCTTCTCCCCCACGGACATCAACCCGAACGCGCCGGCCGGGCAGGGCAATCAGGCCGACATCCTCTACCTCGACACCGACCCGCTCATCACCGATCCCGGTCGCTTCGGGCGCGACCAGACCTTCGTACAGCTCACGGCGGCCCACGAATATCAGCACCTCATCCACGCCAACTACGACCTCCTCGAATCCTCTTTCGTGAACGAGGCGCAGTCCGAGTGGGCCGAGTACATGAACGGCTATCAGGGGCGCTTCATCACGTATCTCAACGACCCTGCCGAGCATAACCGCTCCTTTTTCAACTTCGATGACGGGGGCGGCCTCATCGACCGGCAGCGGGGCAGCCTGTTCCACAACTATCTGGCCGAGCAGAAAGGCGTGCTCATGACCGGCTCGATCACCCGTGATCCGGGACGCAATCAGGTCGGCTATGAAGACGTCTTCGGCGCGGCGACGCTGAAGGACCTCCTGGCGGACTTCCACACGGCCAACTTTCTGAACAATCCCACGCTCGATCCGCGCTTCGGCTATCAACGCGACCGGCTTCAGGGCATCCGGGCCACGCCGGCAGCGGAGGTGGACGGGCGCTCGGCGAACGAGACGCCTCCGGTGCAGTTCTCGCTGAACAAGGGCGGCGTGCGCTACCTCACGTGGGAGGACGTGGGCGACTTCACGCTGAACGTGGACGCGGTCGACGACGGCACGGCGAGTATCGGGACGCTGCGTTCGTGGCTGCGCCCGCGCGTGGTGCTCGAACGCACCGACGGCACGGTCGAGGTCGTCTCGGCCCCGGCCCAGGCCGAAGCGCAGACGTTCACCGGCCCCTTCGCGCGCGTGACGCTCATCGTGGCGCATATCGAACTGGGCGACATCGCCGCGCCGGTGCTCTTCTCGTACTCCGCCTCGTGGACGGCCTCGAGCGCGGGGCTGACGGCCGTCGCCTTCGAATTCGATGACGGCAACATCCACGCCAACGACGCCAACGGCAACGGCCAGCTGTTCTTCAGCGGAGCCGACGCCGACGGCGCGTTCGCCAACCGGTTCCTCGTGCCCGAAGGCGCCGTCGCGCTCGACAAGGTGTGGATCGCGCCGTTCTTCGACAACCAGTTCTCCGGCTCGACGCAGCCCCCCGGCGCTCCCCGCGACGTGGCCGTGACCGTCTGGAGCGACAACGCCGGCCTCCCCGGCGACGAACTCTTCTCGACCGACGTGAACCTGGGGACGGGCTATTTCGCCATCGACCTCTCGTGCGATCTGAGCAATCCGTGCCCCATCACGAACTTCGCCGAGGTGGACCTCTCGGCGCACGCCAACGAGCTTTCGGATCTGCCGCCGGTGATCCACGTGGGGTACAAGGAGACGGGCACGGACACGAACTATCTGGTCGTCGCGCCTTCGCTGTATACGGTCGAGAACGTGTCGGCCATCGTGCTCTCGAACGGCGCGTGGACGCCGCTGTGGAACGTCAGCCTGTCGAACGGGGCGAGTCTGACGAACGCGTCGATCCCCATCCGCGCCGAGTTCCTCGTGGACACGGCCACGCCCGTGGAGACGGCGGACGAGCTGCCGGAGCGCGTGACGCTCGAGGCGAACTATCCGAACCCCTTCAACCCCGTCACCACGATCGCGTACGGCCTCGACCGCGCCGCCGAGGTGCGCCTGGCGGTGTACGACGTGCTGGGCCGCCGCGTGGCCACGCTGGTGGAGGGGCTGATGCCCGCCGGACGCCACGCCGCCGTGTTCGACGCCGCCGGGCAGGCGAGCGGCCTGTATTTCTATACGCTGGAGACCCCCGCCCGGAAGCTGACGCGGACGATGCTTTTGCTCAAATGATCGGCTCCTCGCCGGCGGCCCGCACCGGCGGCGGAACGATTCCCAACCCTCTGCATCCGTGAAGTGGATCCCGACGCTTTTTCTGTGGACCCTCGTGGCCGTGGCGGGGGCGCAGCCCGCCCCGCATTCGTATTGCGGCGTCGATCACGCGGCGGCCTTCTCGGGCGCGCAGGCCTTCGTGAAGGCGCGCGCCGAGGGGCGGCTGCCTGCCGCGCGGAAGACCCTCTCGCCCCCGGAAATCGGCGACACCCGCACCTTCAACGTGTCCGAGTCGCTGTGGGAACCGCGCACCTTCACCCTCAAGGACAAGACCGACGCCTATTACCTGTGGGTCGAGAACGGCGAACTGGCCAACGGGCACGTCACCGACGGCGAGATCGATGCGCTTCGCCTGGCGATGTTCGAAGAGACGCCGCCCGCCTCGTTCAATCCCGATGCGGGCATTCTCGCCAACGACCACGCCGTCTTCGGCGCGCCGCCGAACTATGACGGCGACGGCCTCGTCGACATCCTCCTCTACGACATCGGCAACGCGGGCACGCTCGGCTACGTCACCGGCGCGGACATCGACCCGGACGCGCCCCCCGGCGTGGGCAATCAGGCCGACGTGCTCTACCTCGACGCCAACGAGGGCACGCGCGACCTCACCACGCTCTCGGTCATCGCTGCGCACGAGTACACCCACCTCATCCATTTCAATTACGGCTTCGACAAGTTCACGTTCATCTCCGAAGGACTGGCCGAATACGCCATGGTGATGAACGGCTACTTCTGGCGCGGCATCGACTATCTGAACATTCCCGGCGAGTACGGCCTGCCGCTCTTCGAATGGCGGGACGGCGGCGGGCCCAACGTGCGCGACTATCAGCGGGGCGGGCTCTTCTTCACGTACGTCGCCACGCGGATCGGACCGCTCGCCACCGGCTCGATGGTGCGCACCCCCACCGACCGGAAAGGCTCGGTGGGGCTGGACGATGTGCTCACCGCCGAGGGACTCTCGCTCGCGGAGATCATCGCGGACTTTCACCTCGCCAACTACCTCAATGACGTCAACCTCGACGCCCGGTACGGCTATCCGATGCCGGAGCGACAGGGGCTCCACGCGTCGCCCTCGCGGGTGATCAACGGGCAGTTCAGCTTCAAGTCAAAGAAGGACACCACCGACGTGCAGAGCGGCTCGGTGCAGTACGTCGCGTGGGAACACGTGGCCGACTTCGTGCTCTCGGCGGACGCCGTCGGCGCGGATGTGCTGTTGCCGACGCTCCGGGCGCGGCTCCGTATGCAGGTCGTCCTCGAAGCGGAGGACGGGACGGTCGCGGTCGAAAGCATCGAGCCGGGAGCGGCGTTCCGGCTCTTCCGAGGCGCATTCGACCGGGTGACGCTCATGGCGGCGCACGTGGAGCCGGAGGTCGTCGTCACGAAGGTGGGATACGAGGCGGACTGGAGCACGGAGGCGACGCCCGTGGAAGAGGCCGAGACGCTCCCGGCCCGCGCGACGCTCGAAGCCAACTACCCGAACCCGTTCAATCCGGCGACGACCCTCGTGTTCAGCCTGCCGGCGGCGGGTCCGGCGCGCCTCACCGTGTACGACGCGCTCGGACGCCTCGTAGCGGCGCCGGCGGACGGGGTGTTTCCGGCAGGCCGCCACACGGTCGTCTTCAACGCCGAAGGGCTGGCCGGCGGGCTGTACCTCTATCGCCTGGAGACCTCCGGCCGCACGCTCGCGCGGACCATGCTGCTGCTCAAATGACGATTTTTTTCTCCGGACGTTTGCGCTTGAAAATGCGGCTCCGCTAACTTGGCGCGGACGCCGGAGCCGCGAGAGCATCCGGCGGAGTGTAGGGATCGCGTAAACCGGAGAAGGGATGAGCCGGATCATCAGGACGGGATCGACGCCCGCCAAGCGCCGCCACGCCTGCATGCGCTCGTGCGCCGAAGTGCTGCGTCTGCTCGCACAACGCCCGCGCATCGACGATGAAGCCAGGGACATGCTGGCGTTCCTCGTCTTCAACCTGCGCGACATCTATCGCACCATCGACGAGAGCGCGCACGCCTGGGACGAACGGAACTACTGGAAAAAGGCTGAAGCGCTCCGTGAGAAGTGGCGGTGGACCCGCACCGCCGCCGACCGGCTGGAGGCGCTGATCCATGCCGAGCGATGGAACGACGCGCCCGAAATGCTCCTCTCGCTCGTCCCGCATTTCCAGGGGATCACCGTCACGAGCATCACCCGTGACGCCGACTGGTGGTGCGGCGCGCACCGGGCGCTGCAACGCCAGGCACAAAAGAAACAGGCCTGACCCTCGTTCGACCGCTCCCCCAAACGTTTCCGCGCACCCGTGAGAGCGGCGACATACCCTTGCGTGGGAGGCCCGCATCTCTCATGGGTGCGCGTGAAACGACCTCATGCGCGACCAGGGAACCGGCTGCGCGATTATGAACGCCAGGGCCACGACCAGCGTCGAGCGCCGTTGCTTTTCGTCGGGTCTTCTTCCGGCGGAGAAGGAGCGTTTGCCGGGGCCGTCTCGTTCCCGTCGGGAGCCGTCGTCGAAGGCTCGTCCTCCACGGTCGGCATGGGGATGGTCAGGGTAGACATCACCTCGGGGGCCGGCTTTTCGTCCGAAGCGGGTGCGTCCGAAGCGGGTTCATTCGGTTCGGCGACGGTGGGCCGCATCGTCCCGGCGTTCGGTTCGTCGGACCGGGACATCTCGTTCGCGGCCGTATCGGGTCCGTCCGCGTGGTCGTGCCGGGGGGGCTCTTCGGTCGTATCGGGGACGCCGTCGAGCCAGAGCATTTCCTCCGGGGATTCGTCCGCGTGGTCGTGCCGGGGGGGCTCTT
>JALSSK010000512.1 GCA_026984335.1 Rhodothermales bacterium | reverse complement strand
CTGCTCGACGATACCCTCGGCATGCCCGACGCTTCGTCCGAGTCCGACGCTTCGTCCGAGTCCGACGCTTCAGCCGAGTCCGACGCTTCGTCCGAGTCCGACGCTTCATCCGAGTCCGACGCTTCATCCGAGTCCGACGCTTCAGCCGAGGCATGACCTGAGCCTGCGGCGATTCAGTCCTCCGCCTCGTCCGCAGCCGTTTCGTCCGCAGCCGCTTCGTCCTGCTCCTCTTCCATCTCCTCGACGTCGATCTGATCGAGCAAGTCGTCCAGTTCGGTTACGGGAGGAGCCGTCTCGTCGTCATCGTCGGGGATCGAGGGCGGGGGCGGAGCGGTGTCGGTGGAGAGCACGTACACCGGCCCGAGGTGATGGGTCCGTTCCGCCGGTTTCACGATGCCCTCGTCGATGAGACGCCGGGCGATCTTGTACGGGCACATCTCGTACCCCTTCGAAGGCTTGAAAAAGTTCGCGTTCCGACGTTCCCGACCCACGATGAGCACGTAACCGCGGGAGAGTTTCGAGCGCGCGTGGGCGGCCCATTTTTCTTTCGTTACGGTCGGGATGGGGGTGAGGTTTTTGGCTTCCATGAGACGTACACGCGGTGTTCAGGTGGACCAATCGGCGGTGGTGGTTGCGTACGGCCGTCTATTGGGCGGTGCGGCGCGGCGGGGATTCGGGGGAGAGCATCGGACGGAGCCGGCGGGGGGTAAAGCGGCCGCGCGAAAAAAACACCTCGCGAGGGGCGTTAGTTTTCGGCGCGGTTGACCTTCCAGAGATACTCGAACCGGACGTTCGGTCGGGCTTTGATCTCGGCGGCGGTGCGACCTTCGAGGAGCGTCTTCAGCCGGTCGTAGTCCGGACGCTCGGGCGACATGAAACCGAGCAGGTAATCGCCCGCGGGCAGGCCCTGCCGGTCGAAGTCGCTGCCGAACCAGTCGAGCAAGGAGGAGAGGACGAAGCCGTCGCCCTCGACGCGGAAGTGGCGGGGGCGGTTGACGAAGTCGGCCATGGCGTCGTCGAGTTCGGTGTCGACGTTCTCCGGGGTGAACGCCCGGCGGCGGAGGCTCGGGCACGAGACGGCGGCGCAGTTGATCCCGGCGTGGATGCGCGGGTCGAGTTCGGGCAGGCGGAAGACGGCCAGCCGCTCGTCGAAGTCGCTCCGGCGAAGGATCACGTGTTCGATCTGATCGAGCGTGACGTCGAGACCGGCCGTCCGGTAGGGGGTTCGGAAGAAGGCCTCCACGTAGCCGTCGGCCACGATGTCGTTCACCTCCGGCGTCTCGATGACGTTTTCGAGCATCTGCACGTTGTAGGCGTTGAGCCAGAAGGCAAGGCGGGCCTCGCGGGTGAGCAGGCCGGAGGCGTCGAAGTCTTCGACGGCTTTGAGCACGCGGCGGAAGTCGTCCCGGAGCTCGCCCCGGAGGAGGTCGTACCGCACGAGCCCCTCGTCCGTGACGACGCGCGCCAGGAGCGTCGTCAGCGATGCGGCGTAGTCGGCGGCGGGCGCGACGTCCCCGGCGCGGCTCTCGGTGGGAGCGTCGTCGAGGGGGCGCACCACCTGAGACTCGCAGCCGAAGAGGAGCGCGAAACAGAGGATGGCGGTCATGGCGGAAGGATGGCGCGTGCGAGGCAGCCTGCCGTCGCGGAGGCAGCCGGAGGACGCGCGAGTGAAACCGATGGCGTTCATGATAAAATAAGTTATGGCGGGCAATCCATTGTTACGTCTCAGTCACTTTTCGAAGAGGAAAATTCGAGGGAGGAGGCTCCGGCCGGGACAAAGAGCGGGGCGCGTCTCGACCGATGTTCGATTCGCATCCGTTTCATGCGTAGATTATCGGAAACGCTCCACGCCGTCTTTCTTCGAGGAACCGCTCATGAAGACCCTTTTCGATCCGGAGACCCATCGGGAGGTGCTCGACCGCCTCGGCCGCCTCACGCCGGAAACGCCTCGTCGGTGGGGGAAGATGTCGGCGGGGAAGATGATCTGCCACCTCGCCGACCACCTCCGCACGGCGCTCGGGGACCTCGACGCGGGGCGCGGCGGCGGCCCGATGACGTGGGCGCCCGTGCAGTGGTTCGCCATCGAGGTGATGCCGTGGCCCCGCGGCCTCCCGACGGCGCCGGTCATGCTCACGACGGAGTCCTCAGACTTTGCGCAGGACGTGGCGGAACTCGAAGGGGTCATCGAGCGCTTCGTCGAACGCGGGCCGGAGGGCGCGTTCGAACCGCACCCGCTTCTCGGCGCTCTCTCCGGCGCGCAGTGGGGCCGCCTCGCCTATCGACACCTCGATCATCACCTCCGGCAGTTCGGCGTGTGAGCAGGGAGCGGGTCAGCCGTTCTTCACGGCCAGTTGTCCGCAGGCGGCGTCGATGTCCTGTCCCCGGCTCCGGCGCACGGTGACGGGGACGCCCCGGCGCACGAGGAGGCGGATGAAGGCGTCGAGCCGTTCCTCGCTCGTCCGGGAGAAGCCGAGGCCCTCGACGGGGTTGTACATGATGAGGTTGACCTTGCTCGGGGCCCAGGCCGCCACGCCGGCGAGCGCGCGGGCGTCGTCGTCGGTGTCGTTGAACCCGGCGAACATGCAGTATTCG
Source organism: Rhodothermales bacterium (assembly GCA_026984335.1). Taxonomy (GTDB): domain Bacteria; phylum Bacteroidota; class Rhodothermia; order Rhodothermales; family ISCAR-4553; genus JALSSK01. The sequence goes on along the minus strand of JALSSK010000512.1, from coordinate 3,731 downwards.
TACGTGACGCGGCGGCCCGTCTGCCGGGTGTAGTGCCGGATGGCCTCCCGGAGCGCGCCGAGGTCCGTGGCGGCGCGGCGGTTGACCGGCATGATGGCGCTCCGCTTCTCGTCGGTAGGCGCGTGGAGCGAGACGGCGAGGTTGACGCGCGGCGCGTCGTGGGCGAACTGCCGGATGCGGCGGGCGAGGCCGACGGTGGAGACGGTGAGGCGCTTCGGCGAGAGCCCGAAGCCGTCGGCGTCGGTGAGGAGGGCCACGCTCCGGAGCACGTGGTCGTAGTTGAGCAGCGGCTCGCCCATGCCCATGTACACCACGTTCGTGACCGTCCGGCCGAAGCGTTCGAGCGCTTCGTCATTCATGAACCGGACCTGATCGACGATCTCGCCGGCGGTGAGGTTCTGCCGGAAGCCCATCTGCCCCGTGGCGCAAAACGAGCACGCCATGGCGCATCCGACCTGACTCGAGACGCACACCGTGAGCCGCTTCGCGCGTCCGTCCTCGTCGCAATCGGGGATGAGCACCGTCTCGATCCGTTCGCCCGAGCCGAGCGAAAAGAGGCGCTTGACCGTCCCGTCCCGCGCCGTCTGCATCGCGACGGGGGTGATCGTCCCGAGGACGGCCGTTTCGGCGAGCGCCTGCCGGAACGCCTTCGGCAGGTCGGTCATCTCTTCGAACGTGGTCGCGCCTTTGCCGAAGAGCCATTTGAAGAGCTGTCGTCCCCGAAAACGGGGTTGTCCCATCCGTTCGGCGAGCGCTTCGAGCTCCTCCCGGCTCATGGCTTTGAGATCGACGGGGTCGGTGGCGATATCGGAGGGCTTCGGGTCCATGAGGCCCTTGAACGACGTCGCACGGCCTGCGTTTCGGCGGGGAGGATGAAGATCGCGCGCCGTCAGTCGCCGAAGAGGGGCCGGCGCACGGCGCGGGCCGTGAGGTAGAGGATGAGGGCGGCGAAGACCGCGCTCACGGCGATCGAGAGGCCGAGCGGCGCGGAGGCGTCGGGTGCGGAGGCGGGCCAGTACAGGCTTTGCCGGAGCGCCGAGACGCCGTACGTCACCGGGTTGAGGGTCATCACCCATCGGAGCGGGGCGGGCACGCCCGTGAGGGGGAAGACCGCGCCGGAGAGCAGCCACATCGGCAGCAGGACGAGGTTCATCACGGCGTGGAAGCCGCGCGTGGTCTCCATGCGCCAGGCGAAGAGCACGCCGAGCGCCGTGAAGGAGATGCCGATGAGCGCGCATACGCCGACGAGGATCACGAGGCCGAGCGGGGTCGGATGGAGGCCCGACAGGGGCAGGAGGAAGAGAAAGAGCGCCGCCTGAAGGAGCGCAAGGGTGGCTCCGCCGAGCGTCGCGCCGAGGACGAGCGAGAGCCGAGACGTCGGCGCGACGAGGGCCGCCTGAAGAAAGCCGCTCTTGCGCTCTTCCACGATGGAGATGGTCGAGAAAAGGGCCGTGAAGAGCAGCACCATGGCGATGACGCCGGGGAAAAGGAACTCCATGTATCCCACGGCGGCATCCCCGTTCGACGGCATGCGGAATGTCCCCTGAAAACCAAAGCCGAGCAGGAGCCAGAAGCCGAGCGGTTGCCCGAGCGCGCCGATGATGCGGCTCCGGTCGCGGACGAACTTGATGATTTCACGCTTCCACAGCGCGGTGAGGGCGGTCATGACGTCTTTCGAATGAGGCTGGAAGGAGTACGATCATGCCGGGAGCGTTTCCCCGTGGGCGGCTTCGTCGAGCGCATGGCCCGCGTGGACCATGAACACGTCTTCGAGCGTCGGCGTGCGGACGGTGGCGCTCTTGAGCGCGTCCCCGAAGGTTTCGTAGAGCGCCGGGAGGATCGCCGGGGGGTCGGGGTGGCGCACCTGCACCTGCGCGCCGATGACGCGGGCTTCGAAGCCGAGCCGGGCGCGGATGCTTTCGGCGAGCGCGCGCGGGTCGTCGGCGGAGAGCCAGAGGGTGGCGTCGCCGAGTTCGGCTTTGAGCGCCTCCGGCGAGCCGAGCGCGACGAGGCGCCCCCGGTCGAGGATGCCGATGCGATCGCACGCGTCGGCTTCGTCGAGCAGGTGGGTGGCCACGATGATCGTCGCGCCTTCGTCGCGGCGGAGCGGTTCGAGCGCATCCCAGAACGACCGCCGGGCGACGGGGTCGAGGCCGGTGGTCGGCTCGTCGAGCAGGAGCAGGCGGGGGCTGTGGAGCAGGCCGCGCGCCAGGTCGACGCGGCGCTGAAGCCCGCCGGAGAGCGCCTTCACCCGGTCGCGCGCGCGCTTTTCGAGGCCGAAGCGTTCGAGAAGCGTCCCGATGCGGCGGGTCAGGTCGCGCTTGCCGAGGCCGTAGAGCGCCCCGTGAATACGGAGGTTCTCGGAGACCGTAAGCTCGTCGTCGAGGGCGGGCTGTTGAAAGATGACACCGAGCTTCCGGCGCACGGCGTGGGGCGCGCGCGCCGTGTCGGCGCCGAAGACGGCGGCCGTCCCTTCCGTAGGGCGCAGCAACGTGGAGAGGATGCGGAAAAGGGTCGTTTTGCCTCCGCCGTTCGGCCCGAGAAGGCCGAAGAACGACCCTGCTTCCACGTCGAACGTAACGTCGCAAAGGGCGACGTGATCGCCGTATCGGTGGGTGACTCTCTGGACGGATACTGCCGGTTCGGCCATTGATGATCTTTTTGAAACAGCGGATGATGCCGCGCGCTCAGCCATCGGACGTGCGGCGTTTGAGGGGGGATCCGATGGCGCGTTCTGCCCGTCCGTAGATCATTCGAACACCCATGTCGCGAGTTTGTCGAGGCCGATGAGCGCGACGAGGACCGGGATATAGATGATCGTCGCCATGAGCACACGGCGGGCATCCTGAACGGTGCGGAAATAGAAGAAACGGAGCACGGGCCGCAGAAACCACAGCCCGAGCGCCAGCGCTCCGGCAAAGTAGAGCCCCCCGGCGATGCCGAGCGCGGTCGGCACGAGGCTCGCGGCGATCATGAGCACGGAGAAAAACACCGTCTGTCGCACGGTCGATACGCCGTCGGGCTCGACGACGGGAAGCATGGCGTACCCCGCGCGCGCATAGTCTTTCCGGTACATCCACGCCAGGGCGAAGAAGTGGGGCATCTGCCAGCAGACGAGCACGGCAAAGAGCGCCCACCCGCCCGCGCCGAGCGTGCCGGTGGCCGCTGCGAAGCCGCCGAGCGCCGGCAGCGCGCCCGGGATCGTGCCCACGAGGGTGTTGTGCTTCGTCTTTCGTTTGAGCGGCGTGTAGACGTACAGATAGAGCGCCACCGTGACCGCGGCGAGGACGCCGGTGAGCGGGGTCGTCAGCGGGCACAGGATCGCCAGACCGAGGGCGACGAGGCCCATGCCGAAGTTCCGGGCCGCGCCGGGGCTGATCCGTCCCGTCGCCAGGGGGCGACGCGCGGTGCGGCGCATCCGCCGGTCGAGGTCGCGTTCATAATAATGATTGAGCGCCCCGCTGCCCGCCGACGTCAGGACGACGCCCGTGAGCAGGGCCAGAAGCTTCGATCCGTCGAGGCCGTCCGGGGAGCCGAAGAGGAAGCCCGCCAGCGCGGTGACGGCCACGAGAAAGGAGATCTCCGGCTTCGCCAGCGTCAGGTAGTCGCGCCAGGGTGTGGAGACGCGCGCGGCCTCGACCAGGACGGGTGCGGCGGCCTCGGCCTGAGGCGAACGAAGCAGGGAACGGTGCGGGGAAGTCGACATTAAGAGGCGGGGTGTGGAGGAAGCA
>JALSSK010000511.1 GCA_026984335.1 Rhodothermales bacterium | reverse complement strand
TGTACGCCCCTGCCCTGCTTCCGATCCGCCGCGAAAGCGAGACCGTGCAATCGGTTGGATCCTCACCGCAGGCCGGGCTTCACGCCGGCCCAACGAGCGGAAGCCTGCTCATTTCGCCAGCGCCACCCGCCGGACACGCGCGCCGACGTCCGTCTCCAGGCGCACGAGATAGCGCCCGCTCGCGAGCGCCCCGGCGTCCCAGGCGTACCGGTGCGTGCCCACCCCGTGAAGCCCCTCGGTCACGACGGCGACTTCGCGACCGAGCACGTCGTAGACGGCCAGGCGGACGGGACCGGGCCGGTCGAGCGTGAAACTGAGCGTGGTCTGCGGGTTGAAGGGGTTCGGGTAGGCGGCATGCAGGGCGAAGACCTTCGGCAACGCCGGCGACTCGTTCGCCACACGGGTGCTGCCCGTCAGGCCCAGCTCTGCGACCGGCCGCTTGTACACACCGTAGCCGTCGCGCACATCCCCCAGATCGCTGCGCAGGAGCAGATAAGCGGTGTCGCCATCGATGAGGAACCGCGTCGCGTAGCTTGACTTGGTTTTGTCCGGAATGATGCCCTCGCTTTTGTCCTCCCAGGTGTCGCCGCCGTCGTGGCTGACGTATACCCGGTCGTTGGCGACCAGCAGGATATCAGTCCCTTCCACGTACACCTGGGTCCGAGCGCGCAGAGGCGTCGAACGGCCCTGCAGGCCCACCCGCGGCGCCCGGTAGCGTTCGGTCCAGGTCTGGCCGTCATCCTTGCTGTAGAAAAGCGTGGTCGTGTTCGTCAGGGCGCCGCCCACATTCTGGAGTAGGTAGAGGTCGCCATTGGGAGCAACGAACCCCCCCGACGTGTCTGAAAAACCTAGTTCCGTCCACGTGTCGCCGCCATCCAACGAAAGAAACGTCTTGGCGCCGGACACGGCGCTGCTCTGGTTGTATCCGGCAAAGATACGGTTGCCACGGGCATGCACCCAGGAGAGTTCATCATCTTTGGATAACACCCCGCCATCTTCCCACGTCGCACCCCGATCGCGGCTGATCCGAAGGTTGAGGCTCTGGGTGGTGGCATAGAGAACATCGCCGACCTTATCGTAGAAAAGGGACGTCACATTCCCCGATGCGGGGGTCGTCGAAGTCCAGGTCGCGGCGTCCGGGGTTCCATAGACGGCCTCCTGATTGCTGAACTCGAGGAAGAAGCCGTCGGGCAAGGCCTCGACCGCTCGGGCCTCACGGACCGAGGCGGAGGAAAAGGGCGTCCACGTGTCCCCCTCGTCCGTTGAGATATAGGCCGGTGCTTCGCAACTGGCGCCGTCGCATGTGACGACGACGGCGCCGTCGATAACGGCCATGTCCTCAGGACCCCAGATGTCTCCGCTGAGGAAGGTCCATTGCCCGACGGCACTCCGGGGGAGCGTCAGCAGCAAAGCCATCACAAAGAGTCGCTGTACAGTCATGGTTGAATAAAGTAAAGACATGGTTGAATACGTCAGGGTCTGAAGAAGTAGGACGAAGCGCGGGCATCAGGAGCCGATGGACGGACCGTAGCCGACGCGGAATGAGCCGTTCGTCACCGAGACGACCTGTCCGGAGGTGTTGCGGGCTTCGAAGCTGAAGGAGCCTTCGACGGCCTCCTCGTCGAACCGGGTTATCTCGAGGGCGCCGCTCTGAGCGAGGTAGGTCTGTCCGATGGAGCGGGTGTAGGAGGCAGACAAGACATCACGGGCCGGGTCCACCTGATCATCAATGGTGTAGGAGCCCGGGCCGGTATCGGTGAGGCTGAAACTGATGCCCTCGGCCTGGATCGTGGCCCCGGTGATCGTGACCTGTGTGAGGCCGCCGACGAAGACGCGGTTGGCCGTGGCATTGACGGCTTCCCAGTCCTTGCCGTCGATCTGCGCCTTCATCGTGCCGAGCGCGAGGGCTGTGTCCGGGTCGTCGCTTCCGAACAGGCCGCAGCCGGTGAACAGGAGAAGGCCGACCATCAGGGCCGGGAGGGAGGGGGGCCGAAGAAAAAACATGGGCGTTCGAGTCGGTTCTCTGGTATATCGGGCGCGGCTGCCGCTGAGAGGTGATTCGGTGAACAGAAGCGGCAGGCACGGTTGTAATCTAAGAGAACCCGTCACCGGGATGCCTCCGGTCGACACCGTATTCGGGCTACGGGATTTACCGTATAATGCGGGTTGGCGGGATGAAGCGAAGCGAAGCGGCGTATGCGTTGCCGCGCCTGTAGGCGATGATCCATCCGGCCGCAGGCGATGCCCTCCCCGAGCCTGCCGTCAGCCTTCCCACGTTACCGCAGCAGGCGAGGGAACGAACCGTTCAGCGCACCAGCCCCTGTTGAAAGGCATAGCGCACCAGGCCGGCCACGTTGTTCACGTTGAGCTTGCGCATCAGGTTCGTCCGGTGCGTGTCCACCGTGCGGTGGCTGATGAACAGTTGCTCGGCGATCTCCTTGTTCGTCAACCCCTGGGCCACCAGCTTCAGAATTTCGAGCTCGCGGTCGGTCAGCGGCTCCGGGGGGACGGCGCTCCGGGTGGCGGCGGCGGCGAGGGTCGTTGTAACCCGGGCCGAAAAGTAGGGCGTCCCGGCATGCACCTGTTCGATGGCGCGCACCACTTCATCGGCGCCGGCCGTCTTGAGCAGGTAGCCATCCACGCCGTCGGCGACCAGTCGTTGCATCAAAGCCGCTTCGGCGTGCATGGTCAGGATGATTATGCGGATGCCCGGATGCTCGATCCGCAGGCGGCGGGCAGCCTCTATGCCGTCCATCTCCGGCATGTCGATGTCCATCAACACGACGTCGACGGGGCGCCGGGCGGCCAGTTCCAGCACCGCCCGTCCGTTCTCGGCGACGCCGACCAGACGAAGCGACGACCTGCCCTCGAGCGCCGTGCACAGGCCGTCGGTGATGAGCGGGTGGTCGTCGGCTATGAGGACATGGATCATCGCTAAGCCTCGGAAACGGGAAACAGGGGCACGCGGACGGTGGCGGTGAACCCGCGGCCGGGTTCGGATTCGACGCTAAATCGGGCGCCCATCATCTCAGCGCGGCTCTGAATATTGGCCAGGCCGTGTCCGCCCGAGCCCTGCTCGAACGACACGCCGCAAGGATCGAGCGAGACGCCGCGGCCGTCGTCCTCGACGCGCAGGATCAAGTGATCGTCGGTCACGTAGAGTTGCGCCGCCACGACATTGGCCTCGGCGTGTCTGAGAATGTTGTTCACCAGTTCCTGCGAGATGCGATAGATCCCGAGTTCCAGGTCGTCTCCGAACCGGCGGTTCTCGACGCCGAAGTGGTCGAAGGTGACGGTAGGAGGACGGTGGCGAAAGCTCTGCGCGAGCATGTCGGTCATTGCCGGAACGAGCCCGGCCGCGCGGAGCGCCCGCGGCATCATCTGGTGCGAGAGCGTACGGACGTCGGCGCCGGCGGCGTCGAGGATGCGGCTGAGGTCGTGAAACCGGGATTCGAGCGCCGGGACCTGGCCTTTGACTTGACCGGAGAGGTGTTGCCAGGCCATCTTCAGCCCCCCGAGTTGCTGCCCGATGCCATCATGCAGGTCCCGGGCGATGCGGCGGCGTTCGTTCTCCTGGGCGGCGATGACGGCCCGGAGCTGAGCTTCTTTGAGTTGGAGGCGCTGCTGGTCGAGGGCGTGTTGCTGGGCCAGCGCCACACCTTTACGCCAGCCGAGGCCGAGCAGGAGCAACAGCACTATGCCGAAGCCGAGACCGCCGATCAGGATACGGTTGCGTTGCAGAGCCAGCGCCTGCGCCCGTCGCTCCTGATCGAGCATAGCAATCTGCCGCTCCTTCTTCTCTGTCTCGTAGATCGTGCGAAGCTCGGCGATCTGTCGGGTCTTTTCGATCTCATAGAGCGAGTCCTTGAGGGCCGTGAACCGCTTCTGGTGCCGGAGTGCGCTGCGGTAATCACCCAGCCGCTCGGCAGTGACCGCCAGCAGCCGATACGCCTCCTTGACCTCCTCTCGGGCATCGACGCGACGGGCCTCCCGGAGGCTTTCGACAGCATAGGCGCGAGCCGGGTGGGGACGGTTCCGAGCCAGGGCCAGTTCGGCCAGATGACGCAGCACGAAGGCGGCCTCCTTGGCCGTGTCGAAGTCGCGGTGCCCCTCCAGCGCCCGCTGAAGCAAGCCTTCCGCCTCATCCCACCGTCCCAGCCGCAACTGCGCGATTCCGGCGGTGGCGAGGCCATATGGCACGAACTGGCGAACACCCAGGACCTCGAAGGCGGCAACGGACTGCCGGGCATACCGAAGCGCATCCTCGTACGCGCCGGTGTCGAGTGAGACGGAGCCGAGGTTGGCATAGCAGGCCGCCTGCCCGAAGGCATCGTCCAGCGCCGCGTAGAGCGCCAGTGCCCGCTCGTAGTTGGCCAGCACCAGGTCGTAGTCCCCCTGCTTCTTGTGGACGATGGCCGTATTGACGAGCGCCATCGCCACGCGGCTGCTGTCGTTCAGGGATTCGTAGATCGCCAGCGCACGGTAATACTGCTCCAGAGCCTCCTTATATTGGCCACGCTTGTCCAGCACCACCCCGATGTTGGTGTAGGTATTGGCGACCTCCAGGCTATCTCCCAGGCGGCGTTTGTAGGAGAGCGCCTGCAGATGGTGGCGCAGGGCCTCATCGTAAGCGTCCTGGGCTTCGTACGCAACGCCCAGGTTATTGTGGGCCGCCGCCAGGCCGCGCAGGTCGTCCAACGCTTCCGCCAGCGCCAGCGCCTCGAACCCGTACTGCCGGGCCGAGTCGGCATCGATCATCCGGTAGGTCCAGCATAGCTCGTTCAGGACGGCGATGCGGTCGAGCGCCTCGGCCTGCCCCAGGCGGCCTTTCAGACTATCGACCGTCGCACGGAGCTGGGCCACGGCACAGAGGGGCATCAGACCCAGGAGAAGCAACCCGACAACCCCCCGGCACACTCCCGTCCGGAGACGGAACGAAGCGCTTCCCTCTATCGCTGTTACAACCTGCATCCCGAATCATGCCCTACTGCAAGGAGGCTCTCAAACAAACCGGAGACCGCCTCACAAGCCGCCGGGCAAGAAGATTCAAGCCCTGATCCCGTACGAGCCTCTGCCCTTACGGACGCGCCCCTTCCGCGCCAACGTCCCTCACAGCGGCGATTTGTTCAATTTGTCGACGAAATAACATCAGGGGAATCGCAAATGCAAGCGAAACAGGCCCGGCTCCAAACTTCCGACAGAGGCGAGCGAACAACCGGCCTATGGATCGTGTTCACGAAACCCCCTGTGTACGGACGCGCCTCCCGTTCGGTCCCTCCGCGCGCCTCACCGGACGACGACGACCTCGCGCACGGCGGTGAAGCGCTCGCCCTCGGCACGGATCAGGTACAGCCCTCCCGGCAATCCTGCGGCGTCGATGAAGAAGCGGCGCGGCACGGCGGCCTCCATCGGCCCCTCGAAGAGCACCCGCTCTCGGCGGCCGAGCGCGTCGAAGAGCGCCACGGTCACGCGCTGCGGCACGGCCACCGAGAGCGTGACGGCGGCCCGGTCGCGGAGCGGGTTCGGATACGCCGCCGAGAGCGCGAAGGCCCCCGGCACGGCCAGCGTCACCGTGACCGTCTCGCTGTAGACCGCCGTCCCGTCGAAGTCGACCTGCCGGAGGCGGAAGTGATGGCGGCCCGGCGCGAGACCCTCGGCGCGGTAGGCGTACGTCCGCGCTCCGGCGGTCGTGCCCGCCCCGGCGACGAAGCCGAGCGCGTCCCACGCCGCACCCGCCGCGCGGTGCTCGACGAAGAAACCCGCGTTGTTCGTCTCCGAGGCCGTCGTCCACGTCAGGCGCACGTCCGGGCCGTCCGCGCGCGCCCCGAAGGCGGCGAGCTCGACCGGAAGCGGCGTCTCCGAGGTGAGCGTGAACGGCGCGCCGGGCGAACCCACGGTGGTCCCCGGCGCGAAGCCGAACGCCCCCGAGAGCGCGTACGTGACGCCCGTGCTCGCGTCATAGCCGCGAAACGTGAGCGTCTCGCCGGTGAGGTCGCCCTGGATCTCCATGAAAAAAACCTGCTCGCCCCCGACGTCGAACGCCGTCCCGACGCCCCGGATCTCGTCGCCGACGAAGGCCGCCACGCGGTCCGCCGGATCGCTCGAACGGACGCCGTCGATGAACATCGCCACGTTGGCGGACATCGCCTGCGAGAAGCCCGGCGGCACGGCCCAGTGGAGCGCGCACGGCCCGGAGCCGTCGGCGGTGAAGAGGGCGAAGGGGTCGTCGAGCGTGCCGCGCACGGCGTCCGTGGCGAAGTTGACGCCGTCGCAGAGCACGCGCGCCTCGCCGGTGGAGGCGTCGTAGGCCATGAACGTGAGCGCCTCGCCGTCGGTGTCGCCGCCGATGCTCAGGAAATAGACGAAGTCGCCGCCGAGGTTC
>JALSSK010000510.1 GCA_026984335.1 Rhodothermales bacterium | reverse complement strand
GCTCGAAGGCGTGTATCTTCCCGACGCAAGCCCCGAGGTCTTCCTCCGCGACGACCTCGACTGGCGCCCGGTGCTTCCGAAGACGAAGCTCCGACCGGACACGGTGCATGCGTTCGAGGATCTGCCCGAGAGCGACGTATGCACGCACGTCCGGCTGAACATCTTCCCGGATGGCGGTGTGGCGCGGCTCCGGGTCTTCGGGCGTCGTGAAGTGTGAAACTGCTGGACCTCCATCTTTTGTCCATGTCCCCCGGTCTCGAGCGTCTCAACCGTCTTCCGGAAGCCTCCGCCCGCGAGGCGTTCCTTCGATGCTGTGGAGCGACCCGGTGGGCGGAAGCCATGACGGCGAGGCGGCCATTTGCGGACGAGGGCGCGCTCTTCGAGGCGGCGCGTGCGGTGTGGCGGAAACTCGGGCCTGCGGACCGGCTCGAAGCGTTTGCCGCGCACCCGCGCATCGGCGACCTCGAACACCTGCGCGAACGCTTTGCTTCCACGCGGGCCTGGGCGGCGGGCGAACAGGGCGGCGTCGCCAAGGCGACGGAGGACGAGCTCCGGCGGCTCGCCGAGGGCAACCGGCGTTATGAAGAGCGCTTCGGGTTCCTCTTCATCGTGTGCGCCACGGGAAAAAGCGCGGGCGAGATGGCTTCGCTCCTCGAAGCGCGGCTGGCAAACCCGCCCGGAGAAGAGCTTCGCATCGCTGCGCGAGAGCAGGAGAAAATCACCCGCATTCGCCTGGAAAAACTGTTGTCCGAGGAGCATTGAAGGGGTGAGGACGGTTCCGCCGGTATGCTCGAAGCTTGCTCTGCGCCGATTTCCTGGCGCGTTTTTCGTAACATGGGCAATCTTGTGCGATACGAAGAACGCATCACGCATCTCAGATCAGACGAACGGGATGAATCAACCGGACCGGATATGAAAGAAAGCTTGTCGAAAGCGCAGGCGGCGCGGCTCATGGAGCGGTTGCGGGCGGCGAACGCCGGCGTTGCGGAGCGGTATCCCGGCGATTCGGAGCGGCGCCGGCCCATTCACACCGTGTATGGAGGCGCGCATCTCTTCAGGGCGGAAACGCCCCGGAAGATGGGGCAGGTGGCGCTTCGGGCATTGCGCACGTATGCGCCGACGTTCCTCGACCTCGCGCACGCGATGGAGCTTCCGGGCCATGAGGGGTTGCCGCGCGGGGAGGCGGAGGCGGCCCGGCTCCGGTCCGTTTTATCCGAATCCGCCGAGCGCGCGCGGGAAGAGCATCCCGCCGCGTGGCTGGCCGAGACGGTTTACCGGCGCGTGGAGGAGAAGCTCACGCGAGAGCCGGTCGAGGACTTCCGGATCGACTTCGAGGACGGTTTCGGCAACCGGCCCGACGCCGAGGAGGACGCCGAGGCCGAGCGGTGCGCCTCCGAGGTGGCGCGCGGGCTGCGGGAAGGCGCGCTTCCGCCGTTCCTCGGCATCCGCATCAAGCCCCTGAACGAAGAGCGGAAAGAACGCGCCGTACGCACGCTCGACCGCTTCGTCACACACCTCTGTGCAGAGACCGGGGGCCGCCTGCCGGAGCCCTTCGTCGTCACCCTGCCGAAAGTGACGCATCCCGAGCACGTCGCGGTGCTCGCGGATCTGCTCGAAGCGTTGGAGGCCAGGCTCGGCCTCGCGCCGCAGTCGCTCCGCCTCGAACTCATGGTCGAGACCCCGCAGTCGATCCTCGACGGTGAGGGGCGGTCGCCGCTGCCCGCCTTTGTGACGGCGGCGCGGGGACGGTGTGTGGCGGCGCATTTCGGCGTTTACGACTATACGGCCTCGCTCAACATCACCGCCGCGCATCAGAGCATGACGCATCCGGCGTGCGACTTCGCGCGGCACGCGATGCAGGTTGCGCTCGCGGGCACGGGCCTGTGGCTCTCCGACGGCGCGACGAACGTGCTGCCCGTGGCCCCGCATCGCGCGCGGCCCCTCACGGAGGCGCAGGCGCGGGAGAACCGCGAAGCCGTCCATCGCGCCTGGCGCATCAACGCCGCGCACATCCGCCATTCGCTCCGCCACGCCTGGTATCAGGGATGGGATCTTCACCCGGCGCAGCTCCCGGTGCGCTACGCCACGGTCTTCGCCTTCTTCCTCGAAGGCTTCGAGGCCGCCGCCGTCCGCCTTCGCAATTTCATCGAAAAGGCGGCGCAGGCCACCCTCGTCGGCGACGTGTTCGACGATGCCGCGACGGGTCAGGCGTTGCTCAACTACTTCCTCCTTGCCGTCAACTGCGGGGCCGTCACCGAAGCCGAGACGGCCCGCACCGGCCTCACGCTCGAAGAGATCCGCACCCGCTCTTTTTATCGCATCCTCGAAGGGCGTCGCCGGGCGGCGAACGCCTCGCATCCCGCCACCTGAACCCGCATCCGCCATGCCGCACACCATCTCCACGCACGTGCTCGACGTCGTCCTCGGCATCCCCGCGGTGGGCCTCTCCGTGACGCTCGAACGCCGGACGGAAGGCGGATGGGAGGAGGTCGGCGGCGACGTCACCGACGAGGACGGGCGCATCGGCGATCTCCTCGGCGGCGCGAGCCTCACGCCGGGCGTCTACCGCGCCACGTTCGACGTCGGATCGTACTTTGATTCGATGGAACGGGAACACTTTTATCCCTTCGTCTCCGTCGTCTTCGAGATCTCATCGACGGCGCGGCACTATCACGTGCCGCTCTTGCTCAGTCCTTTCGGATACACAACCTATCGGGGGAGTTGACCATGAACCTTTCTCTCGCAAAGAATCGATACGGCAAAAAGAGCGTCCGAGTGCTGAAGGTGACGCGCGGCGCGGACCGGCACGACGTGCGCGAAGTGAGCGTCGACGTGATGCTCGAAGGCGACCTCGAAGAGGCCTACGTCAAGGGCGACAACCGCCGCGTGCTTCCCACGGACACGATGAAGAACACCGTGTACGTGTGGGCAAAGGATCATCCGCTCGATCCGCTCGAAGCGTTTGCGAGCGGCCTCACGGCCCATTTCCTCGACACGTTGCCCCACATCACGCGGGCGGAAGTGTCGGTCTTCGAGCGCCGGTGGGTGGCGATGCCGGTGACCGCCGAAGGGGAGGAAGAGCTCGTGCTTCATCCGTATGCGTTTCATCGCGTCGGGCCGGAGACGCCCATGACCCGCGTCACCCGCACCCGCGACGGCCTCTCGGTCGCCTCCGGGATCCGGTCGTTCTCCATCATGAAGTCCACGAAGTCGGGCTTCTCGGATTTCCTCCGCGACCCGCTGACGACCCTCCGCGACGCCGCCGACCGGGTGCTCGCCACGAGCCTCGACGCGACGTGGGTCTATGCCGGCTCCTCGCCCGACTATAACGCCTGCCGCCGCGCGATCCGGCAGGCCTTGTGCGACCGGTTCGCCGCGCACGACAGCCTCTCCGTGCAACACACCCTGTACGCCATGGGCGAAGCCGCCCTCGCCGCATGCGACGCCATCACCGAGATCAACCTCGTGATGCCGAACAAGCATTACCTCCACGTCGATCTGACCCCCTTCGGGAAGGACAACCCGAACGAAATCTTCCTGCCCATCGACGAACCTTCCGGGTACATCGAAGGGACCGTGCGCCGGGAAGGATGAGCGGACTCACCGTTCGGCTCGCGTCAAGGTCACACACCCACACACCGTTTCGACCACGCGGCTCAAACGTGGTCCGGCGGCCGGATCGGCTCCACCTCCCCGCGCGCGAGCTTCTCCTGATATTCTCGCCACGTCATGTGCGGGATCTCCGATGGGACCTCCTTCATGGTGATGCAGCCGCTCACGGGGCAGACGAGCGAGCACAGGTTGCACCCGACGCACGTCTCCCGGTTGATCTCGTACAGGTTCACGTACCCCGCGCCCGCCCCGGCGATGACCTCGTGCCCGCCGCTGTGCGCCACGGCCGTCGTGCTTCCGTTGGAGAGGATCGTTTCCGCAAAGACCGGGATGGGCATCTCGGTCCGGCGGATCGACTGATGCGCGCCGTCTTCGCACGCGATAAAGCACAGCCCGCAATGGATGCACGTGTTCTGGTCGATCTCGGCGACGACCTTGTGCCCGAGGTCGAGGTCGGCCCAGTCCCCGATGCGGGGGACGGAGAGGCCCACGAAGTCGTCGAGCGTGGCGAAGCCTTTCTCGCGCATCCAGTTTTCGAGGCCGGAGATCAGGTGCTCGACGATGCGGAAGCCGTAGTGCATGGCGGCGGTGCACACCTGCACGTTGCCCGCGCCGAGGAGGAGGAACTCGACGGCGTCCTGCCAGGCTTGCACGCCGCCGATGCCGGAGACGGGCAGGGCGATGCCCGGATCGGCGGCGATCTGGTGGACCATGTTCAGCGCGATGGGTTTGACCGCCGGGCCGCAGTACCCGCCGTGCGAGCCGCGCCCGGCCACGTCCGGCTTCGGGGCGAGTGTGTCGAGATCGACGCCCATGATCGAGTTGATCGTGTTGATGAGCGAGAGGCCGTCGGCTCCGCCTTCGCGGGCGGCGCGGCCCGTGAAGCGGATGTCCGTGATGTTCGGCGTCAGCTTCACGAGCACCGGGGTCTCGGCGACCTCTTTCACCCACTCCGTGACCATGCGCGTGTATTCGGGCACCTGACCCACCGCCGAGCCCATGCCGCGCTCGCTCATCCCGTGCGGGCAGCCGAAGTTGAGCTCGAGCCCGTCGCAGCCGGTGTCCTCGACGCGCCGGACGACGTCGTGCCAGGCCTCACGGTTCGATTCCACCATGAGCGAGACCACCACGGCATGATCGGGAAATTCGCGTTTGATCTCGCGGATCTCTCGGAGGTTCACTTCGAGCGTGCGGTCCGTGATGAGCTCGATGTTGTTGAAGCCCATGATCTTGCGCCCGTCATAATCGACGGCGCCGTAGCGGGAGGAGACGTTCACGATGGGCTCGTGGCTCAGGGTTTTCCACACCGCGCCCCCCCATCCGGCTTCGAAGGCCCGGCGCACCTGATAGGCGGAGTTCGTCGGCGGGCCGCTTGCCAGCCAGAAGGGGTTCGGCGACGTGATGCCGGCCACGTTGGCGGTCAGGTCGGGGAGACGCATGGTTTCTTCGGGATGATGACGTGAGAAGGGTTCGCAGTCAGGTCGTTCGCCACGGTTGAACCTCGTATCGGACCCACGGCTCGACCTCGTGCTCGTGCGCGAGGATCCAGGGTTGATACGGCCGGTCGTCGTTGGCGCGGCCCTTTTTTCGTTCGAGAACGCTCTGATGCACCACGGGGCGGTCCGACCGGCGCGGGTCCCACGCGCGGACTTTCCGACGATAGAACTTCGTCAGCCCCTTTTTTCGGGAGTCGTGCATGAAGCCGTCGGCGTCCTCGGCAATCTTCACCTTGTGCCGCGGGAAGAGGTGAAGTCCGTGCTCGACGGCTTTCTGCGTCATCCACACGAGCGGGATGTCGGAGAGGTTGGGTTCGGCGTAGCCGCCGCCGACGTCCGTGTGCATGCCCATGAACCACACCTGCCGGACGGTCTGATAGTCGAGCACCTCGGGTTCCCACAGGACGGGGTGAAACGTCCGCCGCTCGTCGTCAATGGCCAGGGCGTGGTACGCGTTCTCGACGCTCGGGCTGAGGCTGAAGTTGTGGAAGCGGTGCCGGAAGCCGGGGATGCCGTCGAGGATCAGGCTCGCCGCCTTGAACGGAAGGCCGAGCGCGGCCACGGTGTCGAAGCATCCGATAAACGTGATGCGGGTCCACATCGTGTGATGCCGCTCCACAAAGGCGTCCGCCCTTCGCTTTCGCTCGTCGTCGTCCTCGATTTTGTAGATCTTGTATGCACGGTCGATGAGTTCCGGGCGCGACTGCGGGAGGATGCCGAAGTAATGGATGAAGCTCGAAAGACTCCGTACGGTGGACGCGCCCCGGCTGAAGCCGAAGAGGAAGAGGCGGTCTCCGGCCCGAAAATGTTCGAAGATGAACCGGTAGCAGTCTTTGATGTTGCGGGAGATCCCGCGCCCCCCGATGTTTCCCGTGACCTTCCGAGCGCCCGTGCCGAGGCCTCGATCATAAAAGGCAACCTGCCGGGCGGTTCGATCTTCGAGCATGTTGAAAAGCTTGTATACGTTGGTGTTGTGTCCCACTCCGCCTTCCTGCCCCGTCCCATCCGAGAAAATGACGATGTTCTTTGCCATGGCTCGCTCCGTTTCGTTGGGGGAAGGTTCGGGGTAAGGGAGCGCGAGGCTCCGGACTTCCTTCTCACGAAACCGGGCGCGCTTCACGAGCCGCGTCGGTTCTTATCGGTCCCGCATGATTCGGGGTCGTTTTTTGAAAAATAAGGTTGGCTTTCGGCTACCCATTCCCTTTGAATGGAACGTGTGCTTCCGGGTAGGAGGTCTACCCCTCCGCCGCTCCGCGACACCTCCCCTTATCAAGGGGAGGAGTTCCGGGTGGATCGGTCG
>JALSSK010000509.1 GCA_026984335.1 Rhodothermales bacterium | reverse complement strand
GCTCCCAGGTCCGCAAGCGTCTTCCTTTTCAATAATAGAAGGCTTCGTGGGCGCGGAGGATGTGGGTCCGATCCATGAGATCGAGGAGCACCGAGAGGAAGGCCGTGGCCGAGATAGCGCCGAGGCCGCCCCGCATACAGTCGGACTCCGAGAAGGCGCGCACGGCGTCCACACGTCCATTCGGCGCGGCCACGAGCGAGGGCACGGGATCGCCGGTGTGCCGGCCGAGGCGCGAGTCCGTGGTGTGATCCCCCGTGACGGCGAGGGCGAGCCCCTGGTCGAGCAGAGGAGCGAGGGCTGCGTCGATCCGTTCGATGAAGGCTTTTTTCCCCACCGGATCGTGGTCGTGCGCGCACGTATCGGCGCCCTTGATGTGGATGAAGACGAGGTCGTGATCGTCGAGTGCGCGGCGTCCGGCGGCGATCTTGGCGTCGAGGTCGGTGTCGGTCAGCGCGGTGAAGCGCCGGTCGCGGATCATGTCGAAGCCGAAGAGGCGGCTCAGACCGACGACCGCGCCGTCCCCGCCAACGACGGCGGTTCGGAGGCCGAGACGCCGGACGAAGTTTCGCAGGGGCCGGTGCTTCCCCGCGCCCCGCGTGAGCACGCCGTTGGCCGGGGGCAGTCCCTTCGCCGCTCGCGCCGCGTTGACCGGATGGGTTCGGAGGATCTCGTGGCTCCGGAGGAAGAAGGTGTTGACGGCCCGCGCGGTGCGTTCCGCCTCCGGGTCCGACGCATCTCGGGGGAGACACGCGAGCCGACCGCGGGCCCGTTCGCCCGCGCCGGGGTCGGTGTCCGTGACGGCCTCCGAGAGGTGCTCCCCTTCGAGCATGAGGACGGCCCGATGCTGCGTCGATGGGCGGAAGCGCGCCACGATGCCCTCGCCGAGGTCCATCCCATCCAGCGCTTCGGCCAGCGCCTCGGCGCCCTCCCGGATGCGCCCGGCCCGCCGGTCTTCGATGGCGAACCCCTGTCCGTTGGGCGACACCGTGGCGAGGTTGCATCGGAACGTCACGTTGCCGTCGCTGAGGTTCAGCCCCACGCCCGCCGCCTCCACAGGCCCGCGGGTGAGCCTGGGAACGTCGGCGCGGGCCAGCCCGAAGAGCAAGCCGACGCCCATCTGCGTACCGACGGGGACGCCCGGCGCAATGGGGTGCATCATGCCGCAGAGCCCCGAAGCCGCCATCCGGTCGAGGTTAGGCGTCGCGGCGGCTTCGAGCGGAGTCCGCCCCTCCAATGCCTCGACGGGGCGATCGCCGAGTCCGTCGAGAATGATCATGATGCCTTTCGGATGCGCCATCGTTCGGTCGTCGTTGGTCCTGCGTTCTTCCGGCTTCGGGACCGTCACTCTTTCACCCCGGCGTCGGCCAGTTTTCGGAAGACTTTTTTCGGATCTCCCTCATACTCCAGGAGCAACGCTGCAGAGATCGTCTCCATCATCGAGCGAATGGTTTCCTCCTTCTCATCGTTCGTGATGATGGGCACCTGCAGCCGGTCCGCTTCGGAAAGGATGAACGTCTGTAGTTGCCAGATGGAGTCGAAGTTCTCGGTATACCGTTGGACCGTGCGCGCCGGGACTTTCTGGCTTCGCCCCAGCAGCCGATTGCGGAGGTTCTTTTTCTTGAGCACCGCCAGGATGACCGGCACCACGAGCGCCGAGGTTGCGTCGCCGAGCCGCTTCTGGAGCCGGGGATGGACATGAACGCCTTCGAGAATGAGCGAGACCTGTTCCCGCTCGGCGCGCTTCATCACCCCTTCGATGCCGACGCCGACCTGTTCGGCCTGGGTCAGGTAACCGTCGATCATGTTTCGCTCGAACGGAACCCCTTCCGCGCCGTGTGTGGGCAGCACTTTCCACGCATTGTACGACGACGTGTGAAGCGTCGGGAGGAGACGGCGCGGCACCATGAGCCGCATCACTTCGCGAAGCATATCCGTGGACTGGGTTCGGACAATGTTGAGCCGGTGCGCCACTTCGGAGCTGATCGTGCTTTTCCCACACCCCGTCGTTCCCCCCACGAGGAGGATGAGCGGCCGCCCGCTGTGCGCAAATTCGATCCAGACGAGATACCGGTGCGCCGCTTCTTTCCCTTCCTGTTCCAGCAGGTACCGGTACGTCAACTCGGTCATCTCGGAACTCGTCAGGCGGGCGCATCCCGTGTCGATGAGTTCCCGTTCGATCTGAGAGGTGATGGCATAGCTGCGCTCGGGCGGCAAGGCGCACGTCTCGAGCGTCTGGGCCAGCAGCGCCTTCGAATACGGATGCGGGTTCCCCTCCGTATCCACCACCTGAATGACGATGGGCGCGTGCTTCGAATGCAGGTATCGCTCCCGGACCGTATCGGCCCCCACCTTGGCGAGATGATCCGCCACCACTCTTTTCAACTCGTCGGCGCTGATGTCGGCCTCGTTCTCCCGAAGCGTGATCTCCGCATCGCTCCAGAGCCGCTCTCTCACCTCGTTCGCAATCTTATATGCCTCTTCGAAAGGCATGCCGGCCCCCTGCAGCGAGCGCGTGAGGATCCCACGTAAATACGGGACCCGGCTCTCCTCCGCGGGATCGATGACGTACAACTTGGGCGGTTTACCGTCTGTTTTCAACATCTTTCAGACCCTCTCACTGGCAGTGATCTCCGGCGCGCCCCAGGCGAAGCATCCCTCTCCTTTCGTCGCCACGCTCCGGTCGTTGCACATTACGGTCTCCGAGAGGCTTACGCAACACGTGCCTCCGCCCCCATACGGATTACTCCTTTTTTTGATCTCGGGCGGCTATCTTCCCGCCCAACCCCTGCTCTCCCTTTCCCGAGCCGTGCGCGCCCGGCAAGCGCCGGCAAGCGCCGGCTCAAACCCATCGTGTGCATCCGATGACCAGTCTGTCCATGCTCTCCGCGGAAACGGTGGCGCAAGCCCTCCCGGACCGTCTCCTGATCGAGCGGCTGCGGGAGGCCTTTCGGGAGGGCGTCGCGCCCCCACTGCGACATCACCACACGCTGCCCACCTCCGGCGCCGACGCGGCGCTCCTGCTCATGCCGGCGTGGCGCAAAGACCGGGAAGCCGGCGTGAAGGTGGTCACCGTCTTCCCCGACAATGCCGCGCGCGGGTTGCCTTCGGTCTTCGGCGTCTACCTCCTGCTCGACGGGCGCACCGGCGCGCCGCTCGCGCTCATGGACGGCAAGGCGCTCACCCGTCGGCGCACGGCGGCGGCCTCGGCGCTGGCGGCCTCGTACCTCGCGCGCGCCGACAGCCGCCGCCTCGTGATGGCGGGCGCGGGATCGCTCGCGCCGCACCTCGTGCGGGCGCACGCCGCCGTCCGCCCCCTCCGCACGGTCACGCTGTGGAACCGCACCGCCGCGCGCGCCGAAGCCTGCGCCGAACGCCTCGCCGGAGACGCCTTCGACGTCCACGTGACGGATGACCTCGAAGCCGCCGTCGGCACGGCGGACGTGGTCGTGTGCGCCACGCTCAGCCGCACCCCGCTCATCCGCGGGGCATGGCTCCGTCCGGGCACGCACCTCGACCTCGTGGGCGGATACACCCCCGAGATGCGAGAGGCCGACGACGAGGCCGTCCGCCGCGCCACGGTCTTCGTCGACACGCGCGAGGGGGCGCTCCACGAGGCAGGCGACCTCGTACAGCCGATCCGCGCGGGCATCCTCGACGAAACGGACGTCGCCGCCGACCTCTACGACCTGTGCCGGGGCCGTCATCCCGGCCGACGCGAGGAGGCGGAAATCACCCTTTTCAAATCTGTCGGGACGGCCCTCGAAGACCTCGCGGCGGCGCGTCTCGTCTACGAGTCGATCACCTGAGACGGGAGAGGCTTCCTGTATGCGCATCACCATCATCGGCGCCGGGGTGATGGGCCTTTCGGCGGCCCGCGCGCTCGCCGGGGCCGGTCACACGGTCACTATCCTCGACCGGGGCGCAATCCCTCACCCCGGCGCCGCCTCGGTCGACGCCCACCGGCTTATCCGTTTTCCCTACGGTCGCGAGCACGGGTACGCCCGCATGGTATCCGAAGCCTATGGCGCGTGGGAACGGCTCTGGCGCGACCTCGGCGTCTCGCTCTATCATCCCACCGGCACGCTGCTGCTGGGGCGCGCAGATCACCCGTGGGCGCGGGACTCCGTCGCGACGCTCGAAGGGCTGGGCCATGTCGCCCGCCGTCTTTCCCCGGACGAAGGCGCGCGCGCCTTCCCGTACCTGACGTTCACGGACGAGGATGACATCTTCTTCCTCGACAGCGGCGGCCTGCTCTTCGCCGATCGCATCATGGCGGCGCTGGCCGATCATGCGGCGGCGCTGGGCGTACGGCTGCTTCCCCGGACCGAGGCGGCGGCGGTGGACCCGGCGCGCGCGCGGGTGCGCCTGACGGACGGGCGCACGCTCGAAGCCGACCTTGCCCTCATCGCCGCAGGCGCATGGGCGGGTCGTCTCGCGCCCGCCCTCGAAGGCCGGATGACGCCTTCCCGGCAAACGGTATGCTATGTGCGCGTACCCTCCGGGATGCGCATGCCCTGGCAAAAGGGCCCCATGATCCTCGACATCGACCCGGCCGCCGGCTTTTACCTCGTCCCGCCCGCAGCCGGAACGCCGATGAAGGTGGGCGACCACCGCTTCACCCTGCGCGGCCATCCCGACGATGACCGGCGCGTCGATCCTCGGGAGGCGGCTCGCATCCTCGCGCTCGCGCGTCCCCGGTTGAAGCATTTCGAGCGCTACCGGCTCGCGGATGCCGCCGCTTGCTTTTACGCCGTCGCCCCCGACGAGCGGTTCATCGTGGAACGGATCGGGCGCACGTGGGTGCTGGCGGGCTTCTCCGGGCACGGGTTCAAGTTCGGACCGCTCTTTGGCGAACGCCTGGCCGCCGTCGTCGACGGCTCCGCGGATGCCTCGGACTTCACTCGATGGTGCGCCGGAGGCGTCGTTTGAACGGGACTGCCCCCCGCTTTCTCACGTGGATCCGCGAATGAATTCCCGGCCTCCCGCTTGAACTTTTTCCCGGAGGCTCGATAGAAACAGAAGCGTCCCATGAGTTTTGAGCAAGCCAATGCCGCACTGGTACGAAGTCTTCGACAACGAGGAGGTTCAACGGCTGAGCCGCAAGCGCGCCGCCGCGCTGATCGCCCTGGCGACGACGTTGTTCGTGGGGACGCTGACCCTTCTCGTGATGAATCGTGAAGGCGTGGTATCCACCACGCCGGCGGGCACGCTCATCACCTCCTCCTGGCTCGCAGCTGCCTGGTGGATCACCCGGCGCCTGCGCCGACTCCGACGGCTCGTCTGGTGCGTCAAGCTCTCCGACAACCGCATCGAGGGATACGATTACACCCGACGAAAGACCGTCTTCGAGTGGCGAGAGGTCGAACGGCTCGAACTCACGCGCCATGGTCTCGTCGTCATCGGACCGGATGAATGTTCGCTCGAAATCCCTCACCTTTTCCCGGAATACGCCCTGCTGAGCCATCGGGTCGTCCAATACGCCGACGCCTACGGCATCCCGATCTTCGTCAACGGACGTCCCTGGGAAGACCTCGACGTGTACGCGCTCTTCCCCTTTCTCGAAGCGGACTCATCGACCCGGGGCCCCGCTCCCGTTTAGCGCGTCATTCCTCTTCGGGCGTCGTGCCGTGCAGCGGGAAGACGACCTGGAAGCGCGTCCCTTTTCCCGGTTCGCTCTCTACCCGTATCTCCCCGTTCATCATTTCGACGAGCCGCTTCGTGATGGCAAGCCCGAGGCCCGTCCCTTCCTGCCTGCTGACCATGCCGGACGATTCACGGGAAAACTCCTCGAAGAGATGCGGCATGAAGGCGGGACTGATGCCAATGCCGGTGTCCCTGACGGTCAGATAAAGGTGCTCCGCGTCGGTATCGACGCCGATCTCCACCGTTCCCCGTTCGGTGTACTTGATGGCATTGCTGACGAGGTTCTCGAGCACGCGCCGGAACGCGCCCGGATCGACGCGGGCCGTGACCGGCATGGCCGGTTGCCGCACGTGGAGGCCAAGCCCTTTCTCCTCGGCCCATCGAAGCAGGAGTTGCACTTCCTCGGCTATCTCCGCCGTCACGTCCACTTCCTGCGGGTGGAGCGCCACGCTTCCGGCTTCGAGACGGCTCAGCATCAGGATCTCGTTGACGGTGTGAAGCAGCCGCTGACCGCTCCGGCGCACCAGTTGAGCCGTTTCCTTCTGCCGCCCGGTGAGCTCTTCTTCCAACACTTCGGCAAAACCGAGAATGCCGGTCAACTGTGTGCGCATCTCATGGCCCAGGTTCGAGAGGAACCCTATCGACTCCCGCCCTTCAGCTTCCGCTAATTCCCCCGGCAACCCCGCTTCGGACGACGCGGCTTCGGACGACGTGGCTTCGGACGACGTGGCTTCGGACGACGTGGCCAATGAATCCGGTTCGGAAGTCGATGCGGACGCCGGACGAAAGGCGACGAGCAAGCGACGCGCT
>JALSSK010000508.1 GCA_026984335.1 Rhodothermales bacterium | reverse complement strand
CGGGCCACCTCACCTTCTCGACGCTCCACACGAACGACGCCCCGAGCGCGGTGAGCCGGCTCTACAAGATGGGCGTGGAGCCGTTTCTGATCGCCTACGCCATCAACCTCGTCGTGGCCCAGCGGCTGATGCGCACCCTGTGCCCCGACTGCAAGACGCCTCATGAGGAACAGGATCCGGTGCTGATGTCGCGCCTCGGCTTCACGGAAGAGGAACTCGCAGAAGCGACGCTTTTCCGGCGCGGTTCGAACGACCAGTGCCAAACCTGTTACGGGGTCGGCTACAAGGGCCGCCGGGCCATCGCCGAGGTGCTCCCGTTTTCGCCGGCGATCCGCCACCTCATCGTCGCCGCCCGGGAAATGATCGACGAGGCCGCGATCCGACGCCAGGGCATCGAGGAGGGCATGATCACGCAGCAGGAAGCCGCGCGCGCGCTCGTCCGGGAAGGCATCACCTCGGTCGAGGAGATGATGCGCGTGGTCTTTACGAGCCAGTGATCCCGGCGGAGCGCGTGCCCCCCTTCGATCCGGGCGCGCCAGGGTTCCGACATCGGGGAAAATCCCCACGCCCCGATGTGATTTTTTCCCATTGGCCGCAGGAGCGCTTTCGGTTATCCTTGAGTTACCTCTCCCTTTTTCCCGACGCATCATGGAAAAGGCGCCCAACCTCGCTTCCCTGTTTGCCATCGGCTGGTCGATCCTTTTGCTCGTCCTCGCCGTGGCGCTCAACGGCTGAGCGGCCCCCCCACGATCCCGGAAAGGCCGCATCTCGTCCCCGCACGGCTGAAGAAACGCGCCGGCGAGCATGCGCGACGCCAACGACCGGTCTCATTCCGCGTCGCAAAATATCCGCGCCGGCGTCTCATTTTCCAACGTTTACGCCTCTTTCCGACGTCTCAGAGGGCTCCGGCACAGCTTTTGAGTTCCCGCCGATCCCTTGCCCCTTGAACGCAATCGACTCCTTTCCGACGATGCTCTCGATCAAACAACTGCGCGAACGCGCCACGGAACTCGAAGAAGAAGCGGACGTCATGGAGGTCCGGCGCATCCTCGGTCTGGCCTCCGACGCGGACGTGACGGAGGCGAAGAGGGCGGCCGCCCAGGCGCGGCGCGCGGTGGAGCAGGCCCTCCACACGTATGCGTCTGCCGAACGGCATCCCTGATCGGCGTCAGGACGACGCTCCTTCGACCTGCGACGCGGCGCTCGGAGCGCCGGCGCGGTTCTGCCCGACGGCGGCGCGGTCCGTCTCCACGCGATCCTTTGCCGCACGCTTACGCTCCCGCTCGACCCGACGGTGGGTCAGGATGAACTGATAGGCCACCCGATCCTCCAGCGACAGGTCGGAGGCTCGGAGGCTCTTGGCGGTGACCTCTGCGAGTCGCTCCACGCCGTAGTGCTGCTTCAGCGCGGCCAGAACCATCTCCGGATCGACGAACCCCCGCAGCACCTCGTACTCGCTTCGTTCGAAGCTGCCCAGCCGAGGCCCGGCTCCGGGGTTCCAGATCTTCGGCACACAGGTTTTCAGGAGCGCGACCCCTTCGGAGGGCGCCCCGGCGAGACGCCGACCGAGATACGCGTTCGTTTCTTCGGGAGAACGGCCGGCGGCCCACGTCGAATAGAGGACGAGCGCGTGATCCGGCTCTTCGAGGTGGAAAGGATGCGCCTGTGCGTGGTCCCGGATGCGCTTCGCCAACAACTGCACGAGTTGCATCTCCTGTTCCTCCCGCAGCACCTCCTCTCCATCCTGCGCCTCCTCGCCGAACAGTCGCGACATGCACAGCAGCGCAAACCAGAGCGGTTCGGCCTTTCCGAGCACGGACTGCGCCCTTTCGAAGCGCTGCGCGGCGGGAAGCCCCGCCAGGAGCTGCGCCACCAGATAGGCCGCCTCGGCGGACAGGGCAGGCCCCACGATCCCCTCGCGCGTGTCGGGGAAGAGCGAGCCGAGCCCGGCCACCACCTTCGCCAGCGTGGAGGCGGCCCGCGGCGAAGCCTCCTCCACCCGAAGGCTGAGCTTGCGAACGACCACCTTCGGGTCGGCCCGGTCGAAAAGGTCCAGCAGTCGGCGGTGCGCCTCTTCCACGGTCCAGCCCTCGGCCTGCGCGAGAAAGCCCCCGATCAAGCGGTCCGGCAGATCGTGCGTGGAGATGGCGTACTGGAAATAGCGATCGAAATAGCGTTCGGAAGCCACCCGCTGCTCGCGGTCCCACCGGGCGTAATCGTGCCGCGCCTGCCCCGCGACGGTCTGCGGAAAAAGGGCGGCGACCAGCCTCCGGGCGGCCTCGCGTTCCCGCCGGCTGAGCGATGCGAGCGGGCGTTCGCGTTCCGCTGCCGCCTGCCGCGAGGAGCCTTTCCCCTTGGCCTGCCGCTTCTGTCGCATGAGGTACAGGTCGGGGTTTTCCTTGATATGCTCATAGAGTCCCGGGAAGAAGATGCGCATCCCTTCGACGAGCATCTGATCGACCGGATGCACTTCATCCCTCAGGATGGGCAGGGCAAAGAGCAGCGCGTTCGCATACTGATTCACGATCCGGGGCGTCTGAAGACGAGGCAGAAAACCGTACCGGAAGCGGTGCACGAACTCATCGACCTGTTTCTGGGTCAGGTCGATCTCGGCCACGCGGACGGCCTCGTTCACGCCGTCGTACGAAAGGTCGAGCAGCGACGTGGCGCTGGCCGGTGGAAGTTGGAGCGGCACCGAGATGATTTTTTCGAGGAAGTCATATCCCGTACGCCCGTACCCGGAGGTCTGAAGCGAGGTGGCCACGACCTTCGGGTCGAAAGAGAGCACGTACGTGGTGTTCTCGAAGTCGGCAGAGAGCTTGACCAGCCGGAAGACGGCCTGTACGGTTTCTTTCTCGAGCCGGTCCATGTCGTCGACGAAGACGACCACACGCCGCCCGAGCGCCTGAAGCAGATCGCCGATCCACGCGCGCACCTTTTTCAGTTCGAGCGCGGCATTGGCCTCGCCGAAGGAGTGCCCGCCGTCGCCGCCGTACCCGTGGCTGTCGGGCGCGAGAAGGGCCGCGTATTCCCGCAGCTTCGGCCCCACCTTCTCATGGCGCGGCCCGAGCGAAGCGTCGATGGCCTCGCCCAGCGAGTTGAAGAAGCTCCGGATCAAAGGCCCTTCGTCCCGATAGCTCCACGGGTTGAACCACACGCAGACGACGTGCCCGTAGGAGGAGAGCGCCCGTTCGATGAAGCGAAGCACGGTCGTCTTGCCCTCTCCCCACGCGCCGTAGAGCCCCACCACCAGGCTGCTCGGGTCCTGTCGCATGGCGAGGATCTTGGCCACGCGCTCGGCGAACGGCCAGCGCCCGAACCGGTCGAGCGCCGGATCTTCGATCGGCGCGTCGGCCGCGAAGGTCGGCGTGGAAGGGTGGAGGTTCACGTCGTTCATAGGCTTTGACAAACCGTATCCGGGGGCCGCCCTCCCGGCGCACCCGCCTCATGCGCGCGGCTGCATCCCGGGGCGGACCGGTTCACGCCAAGTATCGGCAAGAACGTCCCGTTCCAAAGTGCCCCCGCGCACAAAATCCCTCCTTCTTCCGCCCTTCCCCGGCGCCGGAGGATCATCCGCCGGCGTCCCCCCGCGCCCACCTTCGCTCCGCGAAATGCGCCGCCGCCAGACTCAGGCAAAGCCACACAAACCCCGCCAGAAAGCCGCCCATCACGTCCGTCATCCAGTGCACGCCGAGGTAGATGCGACTCATTCCGATGAGCGCGATCATGAGCGCCCCCAACGTAGTCGCCACGGCGCGCACCGCCCGCGACTGTGACTCGGTCCACACCAGATAGATCAGCAGGCCGTAAAAGACCGTCGCCATGAAGGCGTGTCCGCTCGGGAAGCTGTATCCCGTTGCCGGCACCAGCATATCCACCGGCCGGGGTCGGTGAAAGAGGAGCTTGAGCCCCGTGAAGACGAGCGTTCCCCCTGTAATGGAAAAGATCAGCCGGGCCACGGCCCACCGTTTTCCCTTGCGCCACAGAAACACGGAGGTCAGCACAACCAGCGCCGTCGTGCCCGGCACGCTCCCGACCTCGGTGATCCGGATAGCCCATGCCGTCAGGTCGGGCCGCACCTGACCCATCACGAAATGCCGGACCTGGAAGTCGAGGTAATAAACGCCCTCGTGGTCGGCGAGCGCATCGACGATGGCCAGAAATCCCCCGAGCGCGGCCCCGGCGGCCACGACCGCCGCGACGAAGACGAAGATGCTCCGCCGCCCTGCTCCACCTTGCCGCTCGATACGCTTCATGGGCGTCAAAGCATGAAAGGACCCCGCCCATCCGGGGCGTCCCGACGAAGGGAATGCGGAAACATACGGGCGCCGTCGGTTGCCATGCCGGCGCCCCGCACGAACAACCGGTGGAGGAAGCATCCAGGGGAGACGTCCGGCAGGCGCCCGAACCCCGGAGGGCCGCATAAACGATCGGGGGCGGGAAGCGCCCGCAAGGGTCCATGATGCGTTTCGGGCAATCTACGGACAAGATAACGGGGAGACAACAAAGGTCCCGTCGCGCCTTGCGTCCGAGTCGAGGTGTTGGTCAGCGGTCCTTTTCACGCCGGCTCCCTCTTTTTTTTACCGCCGGCCGTCTCCCTCGCTCGCGCCTCAACCGCCTCTCAACCAGACCGTGGAAAACCCGGTGCGCTCCTTGCGCGCACGACTGCTCCAAAAAAAGGAGCACGGGTTACAAAGGGTCTGTGCGCCTGCGCCCCAAAAGACTCAAAAGCCGGTCTCGACGCAACGTGATCGCGATCGCCAGACCAATCGTTGCGAAACGGGCGACATTGGCAAGCAGGCCGCCGAGCGCAGTGGTATCCACCTCGAACACCCCCCACCACCCGTTCATCAGCGCATGCATTGCCACAGGCGCCCACAGGCTATTCCAACGCAGCAACAGCCAGCTGAACCAGATGGATCCGGCTGCGGTCAGGGCAACTATTCCGACGGCCCCCCCGAGACTACTCGCCTGCGCGACATGTCCCCAGGAAAAGACGGCCGCCGGTAAAAGCGCTGACGGCCAGAAGCCCCAGTTTGCCAGACGATACAACAGCCAGAACCCGAAACCGCGATAAACGAGCTCTTCTTCAAATGGCCCAATGCCCGCGTAGAAGAACAACCGTAACGGGTCAAACCCGGCGCTGAACGATCCGGAGGACGAGAAGAGGATCGGCATGGGCAGCGTTGCAACGATTGCCATGAGAACCGGACCGAGCACCGGCGCGACGACCCGCAGGGCGCGGAGAGCGCCGAGAAGACCCGTCCGGTACAGGGCCATGGTAGCCAAAAGGCAGAAAGCGGAATCCATGGCGATGCGCAACAGCCAGTGACTATACCCCTTCACGCCCGGAAAAAGCGCCGAAGTGATGCGCCCTCCTGCAAATACGACGACTCCGAACACGGCCGGAATCACAAGCGAATACCAAACCCGCCTGTATGCGCTCATTTCCTCGGTCATTCGATACACGGCCCCAGATGTTGTTGCTTCCCCGACCAGGGCGTTCACGTAATGCAACACAACAATCAGGATACGCCTTTTTCTATTCCGGCGGTTCCTCTTCCTTCATCCTTCATGCGCCATCCACAACGTTCGATAACGCTTCACATCACCGGTAGCAAAAAGCAGAGCGCAGCGCCGCTTTTTGCTGTCCGAGTGGATGTGATTGTTAGAAGACAATTTCTATTTGCCTCGCGATAAACTTCCATTTGTCCCGAACTTGAACCCAATATTTTCAACAAGTAACTTCGTTAAAGCAAATACCGTTAAGGAAACAATATGAGACAACTGCGCCTCTTCTTGGGTACAAGACTCCGCCTGGTGCATTATTTTATTGCGGAGTTTTTGAATATTACCTCTCTCCGCCCATAATGTTTCGTTGCTCTCTTGTCTCTTGTAGTTGGCTATACCACCTTCAAATTCGATGTGGTTCTCTAGTATTTGAAAGACGATTTCTTTAAACCTATCTACTCCGGATTGCTTGACAAGAACATTGGAAATTAGCTCAGCAAGAGATTCTGTATGTACCAAGCCAGCCACAACCGGCTTTAACAATACAAACTTTAATATAACCTCAGTCGCAATAGATGAATATAGAAGTGATGCTGTCGGGTCTGTGTCAATTATTGACTTTGATTTTTTAATGAATCCTATAGCATTTACCGCTATATCCGGATTCTTTAGATAATAAGACTGCAACCGTTCTTCAATAAATTCATCGATGGCTTGTTCTTTGTGTTCCTCGTATAGTTCCTTTGCAAGTGATTCAACAAATTCATCATAAGCCGCCTCTTGCTCTGCCTCGTAGTAGTCCATGGACATATGATGACTCTCTCTTGTCTTCTAACGATAAAGCTGTGCGGCGCAAACGAAGCGCAGCGTAGTTTGCGTCCGAACGAGCGCATTGTTAGCCACTGCACTACTTGATATCTATCATTTTGTTAACTGGCAGCAAT
>JALSSK010000507.1 GCA_026984335.1 Rhodothermales bacterium | reverse complement strand
CGACGGGGATGGCCAGCGCCGCGGCGCCCTCCGCCCGCACCCGCGCGATCACGCGCGTGATCTCGGCCCTTCGCACGAACGGACGCACGGCGTCGTGGACGAGCACCACCCCCACCTCGTCGGGAACCGCCCGGAGCGCCGCCGCCACGGACGCCTGCCGCGTCTTTCCGCCGGGCATCACCCCCGCCAGCTTTTGCACCCCCCACGCGTCCAACTCCGCCGCCAGCGGACGAACCGCCTCCGCCGGAGCCGCCACAAGGATGTGATCGACCGCCGGATGACGCTCGAAGACGAGCGCCGTCTGCACGAGCAACGGCTTGCCCCCGAGTTGGCGAAACTGCTTGCGCCGGCCGCCCATCCGCTTCCCCTGCCCCGCCGCCGGAATCAACACCGCCACATGCGTTTGGTCTCCGGCGTTCGGCATAGCGGCCCTCCGTGGGGTCGGGAGATCAGGAAAAAGACCGTGCGGCGCGTATCCTCACGTAATGAGCATCGCATCTCCAAAGGAGAAGAGCCGGTAGCCCTTATCCATCGCCTCGCGATAGGCTTCCATGATAAAGTCGTGGTCGGCGAAAGCGGACACGAGCATCAACAGCGTGCTGCGGGGCATGTGGAAGTTGGTGATGATCCGTTCCGTGATGTGGAACTCGTACGGCGGATAGATGAACTTGTCCGTCCACCCCCGGTTGGCCTTCAACGTGTACGACGCCGACAGGCTCGACTCGATGGCGCGCACGACCGTCGTCCCCACCGCCGTCACGTGGTGGTCGGGCGAGCGCAACGCCTCGTTGACGACCTTCGCCGTCGGCGGCGGGATGTCGTAAAACTCCGAGTCCATCCGGTGCTTCGTCAGATCCTCGACCTCCACCGGGCGAAACGTGCCGAGCCCGACGTGGAGCGTCACCGAGGTCATCCGAACGCCTTTGTCGACGAGCTTCTGCTGAAGTTCGGGCGTAAAGTGCAGGCCGGCGGTGGGAGCCGCCACGGCGCCGCGCCGCTCCGCAAAGATCGTCTGATACCGCTCCCGGTCCGCCTCCTCCACGTCGCGCTTGATGTACGGCGGGATGGGCGTCTCCCCGATCTCGTCGATCTTCTCATAGAGCTCCTCGTTCGTCCCCTCGAAGACGAACCGGATCGTGCGCCCGCGCGAGGTCGTATTGTCGATCACCTCGGCAATGAGCCCGTTGCGGAAATAGAGCTTGTTGCCGATGCGAATCTTGCGCGCCGGATCGACGATGACGTCCCACAGACGGCTCTCCGGGTTCAGCTCACGCAACAGAAACACCTCGATGCGCGCGCCGGTCTTCTCCTTGTTGCCGAAGAGCCGGGCCGGAAACACCTTCGTGTTGTTGACCACCATCACGTCGCCTTCGCGAAAGTAATCGACGATGTCGCTGAAGGTGCGATGCTCGATGGTGCGATTTTTTCGATCCAGAACCATGAGCCGGGCGCTGTCCCGGGGCTCGGCCGGATACTTTGCGATGAGCTCGTGAGGGTACTCGTACAGAAAATCCGAAAGCTTCATAGACACCGTTCACTACAGAGATGACGAACCGAGCGAGGCTCGATGTGAGGAACAACCCCTCTCCTGCCTGCCGAATGGAACTCCCCGCCGCCCCTCCTTTCCACCGCAGACAGAAACGGGTCCCTGCCTCAACGAATACGGACGCAGCATGCGCGCGCCGCGAAAAAACCAGGCTGCTTGAACGGCATTCCGGCACAGGAAAGAGCGCGTTTCTTTTAAGGGGCCTAAATATAACGTCGTTTCCAGCCTGCTCCAAACCGGCAACGCCCCCCGCCCCCCGTCGCCGTCTCCCGTTTCTTCTCTTTTCGTTTGAATTCACAAATTATACCGCAGCGACGGCGGCGGACCTTTGAACCTTTCCGCACCGGATCGCCCCGGAGCCTCCTCTCTTTGCGCTTCGCCGCCGGCACTTGACTGAAGCCATCCGGTGTTCTACCATAGGTTGGATCGTTTCCCCACCGCGCCCCAACCTCCGTGCGCATGCGCGCCCTCGCCTGCCTGCTTCTCACGTTTCCGCTCTTCGCCGCGTGCGACCACGGCCTCGCGCCGCCGCCCGAGCCGCCCGCCGGCGCCATCCGCGGCATCGTCGTGTACGCGGGCCACCCGGATGCGTGGCCGCCCCGCTCCGAGGTGCGCGACCTCCGCTTCGTCGCCATGCGCTTCGTCCCCCGAGACACGGCCGACTTCCTCCAGCTCAACCGCATGGAGATCAGCGAGACGCTCCGCTACCGCGTGCCGAGCGACACGTTCTTCATCGACGACGTCGCCGCCGGTGTCTTTCCCTTCAGCGGCGTGGCCCAGCACTTCAGCGACGACCTGCTCGCGTGGCGGCCCGTCGGGCTGTACGAGGACGACGGCGGCCTCTTCGAGGTGCGCCCCGGCGAGGTCACCGAGGTCTCCGTCACGGTCGATTTCAGGAACCCGCCCAGGTTTCCCCCGGACTGACCCTCTCCGCCATGCACACCCGGCTTCGTCTCCTCGCGCTTCTCCTCGTCGCCTGCGGCTTCGCCTCGGGCGCGCGGGCGCAGACGGGCGTGATCCGGGGCGCGGTGCGCGATGCGGGCGGCGGCCCGCTCCCCGGCGTCAACGTGACGCTCGCCGGAATCCCGCGCGGCACGGCAACCGACGCCGATGGGCGGTACCGCCTGACGCACCTCGCCCCCGGCGCGTACACCGTGGCGGCCTCGGCCGTCGGCTTCCGCCGCGAAGAACGCCGCGTCTCACTCGCCCCCGGCGATACGCTCACGATCGACTTCACGCTCCGCGAGATCGTGCTCCGCTCCGGCGAGGTGGTGGTGACGGCGGCGCGGCGCGGACAACTTTCGAGCACCGTGCCGGCGAGCCTGACGACGATGACCCCGCGCGAACTCGACGTGCGCAACGTCGTCGCGCTCGACGACGCGCTCCGCTTCGTGCCCGGCGTGCAGGTGCAGGGCAACCAGGTCAACGTGCGCGGCTCCTCGGGCTTCGCCTATAACACCGGCAGCCGCGTGCTCCTCCTGCTCGACGGCGCGAAGCTCCTCTCCCCGGACACCGACGGGATGCCCTTCGACGCGCTCCCCTTCGCCCGCATCGAACGGGTGGAGGTGCTCAAAGGCCCCGGCTCGGCGCTCTACGGCAGCGGCGCGCTCGGCGGCGTCGTGAACGTCATCACGAAGCCGTATCCCGACACGCCCGAGACGTCGGTCCGGCTCTTCGGCGGAGTGTACGAACCGGTGCGGTACGCGGTGTGGCGCGCGCGATGGACCGAAGCCTCCGAGGCCCGCCCCTTCGGAGGAGCCGTCTTCTCGCACGCCCGGCGCTTCGGCGAAAAGCTCGGCCTGTGGGTCAACCTCGCCTATCGCGCCGACGCGGGATACCTCCACTTCGGCAAGCTGCGGCTCTTCCGGGGGTATGCGAAACTCGGATGGCGGCCCCGCCCGGCGCTCCGCCTCGACGTGCTCGGGGGCATGCTCGCCCGGAAAAAGGACAACTTCCTCTTCTGGAACGGCGGGCGCGACGCGCTCAACCCCGGCAACCTCTCGTTCGATCCCGACGCGGCCCCCGCCGGCACGAACGACGCCTTCAACAACCAGTTCAGCCTCCTCCCCACCTTCACGCACCTCATCGGACCCACCCTCTTCTATACCCTCAAGGCGCGCCTCTTCGCCGTGCTCATCCGCCCCATCGACGACCAGACCGGGCGCATCAAACCCGTCTCCGACGGCACGCTCGGCTTCCGGTACGGCGGCGAGGCGCAGTTCAACTGGCAGCCTCGATCCGGCCGAAACCTGACCTTTGGCGTCTCCGCCGACGCCAACGCCACGCGCTCGTCGTTCTTCGTCACGAACGACGGCGACGAGCTCGGCGGACAGCCCGAAAGCGCGGTCTTCGCCCAGTGGGAGCACGCCGCCACGGACCGCCTCCACCTCGTCGCCGGGCTCCGCTTCGACGCCTACCGCATCGACGCAACGGAGACCGTCACCAGGCTCAGCCCCAAGCTCAGCGCCGCGTACACCCTGGGCGCACACGTCACCGCCCGCGTCGCTTTCGGGCAGGGCTTCCGCGTGCCGAGCCTCGCCGAGCGCTTCACCGACAACCGCGACTTCGTGCCCATCGTCCGCAACCTGACGCTCCGCCCGGAGACGAGCACGAGCCTCGAAGTGGGACTGCGCGGACTCGCGCCCCTTGCCTCCACGAGCGGCGTCCAATTCGACCTCGCGCTTTTTCATAACGCCTACGAAAACCTGATCGAACCGAAGTTCGTCGCGGACCGGCGCGCGTTTCAGTTCGTCAACCTCACGCGGGCGCGCATCCGGGGCCTCGAAGCTTCCGTGGACGCGGGCCTCGCCGACGAGCGGGTGCGGGTGCGCCTCGGCTATACGTTCCTCGACGCCGACGACCTCACGGAACGGCTGCCGCTCCCCTTCCGCCCGCGCCACCTCTTCATCGCCTCGCTCGACGCGCGCGTGGCCGGGCCGTTCGAGGCCGGCTTCGACTATCGCTTCGCCTCGCGACCCGAGCGTGTGGACTCCGACTTCACCCGCTTCGTCCCCGACGCCGACCTCCTCGTGGACACGCGCGTGCTCGACCTCCGGCTCGGCATGCGGCGGCGCGGGCTGCAAGCGGCGCTCCTCGTCAAGAACGCCCTCGAATACTATTACCTCGAACGCCCCGCCTACCTCGCCCCGCCCCGCCAC
>JALSSK010000506.1 GCA_026984335.1 Rhodothermales bacterium | reverse complement strand
TTCCTCCTCCGGCTTCAGGCCGACTTTTGAACGGTGGCATTCTTCCCCGCCGATGACGTTATTTCGGAATCCGGATGAGGGTTTTGAAATCTGTCCGGCGTCGTGCCGGCCGTCACGCATAGATCCTTCGATTCCGCCCTTCAGGCTTCACTCATCGCGCAGCCTGAAGGCTGCGGCTACCCTGTTTTGAAGGTGTAGCCGCATGCTTTAGCTTGCCCGGAAGGAGCAACCACGCACACCATGGTTGAAGAAGGGATATGTTCTTTCACCAAAGGCTCGCTCCCATGCTCCGCGCGGGAATGCTCCGAGGGATGCTCTGCGCCCCTCAGGTTCGATCTCACCGACCACCCGATCCCATGAACGCTCGCTCGCTCCTCCTCCCCACCGCCGCGCTTCTTCTCTTCGCCGGAAACGCCGTGCTCTCCCGAAGCGCCCGCGCGCAGACACCCGATCCGCCGGACCACCGCTTTCGATACGTCGCGACGGTGCATCAGACGGGGCCGGTCGGCTACCGGGATCCGCTCGGCGTGCTCTCGCCCGACGGCCTATGGCTTGCTTTCGCCGCCGGGCCGAAGGTCGGTGTGCAGCGGGTCGCCGGCGGGCCGGTGACGCTCTTCGACCGCGTGCACCGTATCACGGAGATGGCCTGGCTCCCGGACGGCCGCCGCTTCGCCGCCCGCGACATGACGCCCGACCGCAAGGGCCACTGGCTCGTGTACGACCTCGCGACCGGCGCGCACGCGCCCCTCTGGCCGGAGAAGCCCGTGCTGCACGGCGTCTCGGAAGACGGGGGCGAGACGTTCGAGGTGGAGACGGGGCGACTGCGGTATCTCGCGTGGTCGCCGGACGGGCGGCGCGTGGCCGGCGTCGCGCCCGGGCCGAACGGCTCGCAGCTCTGGACGCTCGACGCCGGCGGCGGGAACGGCCGCGTGCGCGTGAGCGATCAGCGCCTGAGACATCCCGCGTGGATCCCCGGCGAAGACCGCGTGGCCTGCCTCGCCTTCACCGGCGAGCGGCAGGGCTTCGACGCGGCGTGCGCCGGCCTCGACCCGAACGCCTTCGGGCAGGAAGCCTACGGCCCCATCGCCTTCACGCCCTCGGGCGACCGCCTCTATTATGCCGTCCCCGACGAGCACGGCTACCTCGACCTCTGGCGTCGCGACCGCCCCGGCGGGCCGCCCCGCCGCCTGACCCGCTTCGCCCGAGACACGTACGCCCCCTCGGTCAGCCGCAACGGGCGGGTGCTCTTCAAAACGCAGGACTACCGCACCTCCATCGCCACGGCTCCCGCCGACGGCGGCCCCTCGACGGCCGTCACCACGTTTCAGGCCGAGACGCCCTCGTGGAGCCGCGACGGCTCGGCCCTTGCCTTCACGTACGGCGCGTGGCGGCACGCCACCGACGACTTCCATTACCCCGACATCGCGCAGAACCTCGGCATCGTGCGCATGGACGGCCCGTTGCCCGCCGGCACCCCGACCACCGTCGTGCGCGCCTCGCGCTCCGAAGATCAGGGCATGGACTGGTCGCCGAACGGCAAGTGGATCGTCCTCCACTCGCACGCCGACGGCCTCGACGACGTGTGGCTCCTGCCTGCCGACGGCTCCGCGCCCGCGCATCCGATCACGCGGGGCGGCATCGAGACGGGATGGCCGCGGTGGTCGCCCGACGGACGGTGGATCGTGTACGCGACCGAGCTCTATGAGGGAGACACGCACCGCACGGCGCTCTTTCTCATCGGCATCGATCAGGAGACGGGCGCGGTCACGGAGGCGGCGCACGAGATCTCCCTCGGCATGCCGGCGGAAGGGACCGCCGTCGCCG
>JALSSK010000505.1 GCA_026984335.1 Rhodothermales bacterium | reverse complement strand
GACCACCCGAACGACGCGGTTGACACGCCCTTCTCCGTCGTTCTCCCGGCTTCTCTCGCCGCCGGATACGCCCGTTCCGCAAACCGGATGCTCCCGGTCTGCCGGCTTCCGACGCGTTCCGCGCACCGCTATGCGGCCCGCTCTCTTCTCATGCCGGGAGCCCCCTTTCAAGCGTTGCCCGGATCCAAACCATGAAGATGATGCGACCCTCGCGGGCCTTCGGCCTGTCCGTTCTTTTCCTCCTCCTGATCCACAGCCTTCCCGCCCCGGCTCAGACGAGACTCCCTTCCGCTTTCCCCCCAACGCGGACGCATCCGTCACCGGCGCCTCCCCCTTCCCCACCCGGCGCCCACCGGCATGACGAAGAACTGCATTTTTCTCACCCGCTCGTCACCGAATCCCCCACGCCGGACACGAAGGTGCGTCTCGACTATGCCTGGAGCACCCTTGACAACCGCGCGGACGGGTTCACCGACAACCTGCTCCGGCTGGGCGGGGAATATGCGTTTCACCGCAGCTTCAGCATCGAGGTCGAAGCCCCGTTCGTCCGATCCGCCCCGAACGGCGCGCCCGCCGTCACCTCGCTCGGCAACGTGGAGGTCTCGTTCAAGTTTGCCGGCTATGCGTTCGAGGAGGCGGGGCTGCTGCTCGGCTACGGGCTCGAACTCGGCCTGCCCACGGGCGATGAAGCGAAAGGGATCGGGAGCGACCACATCGTCGATCTCGAACCGTTTTTCTACGCCGGTTTCAAACGCGGCCGGGTCGAGACGGTCGGCTTCGCGATCTTCGGCATCCCCACGAACCAGCGTGCCGGCGAGGAGATCGAGACCGAGTTCGGGTATCACTTCTCGGTGCTCTATCACGTCTCCGGGCGCGTGCAGGGGCTTTTCGAATTCGACGGCGTGACGACGTTGAGCGGAGAACGATCCGAAGCCGTCGCCCACGTGACGCCGGGCGTCAAGATCCGGCCGCCGGCGCACAGCCCCTTGCTCCTCGGTCTGGGGCTCACCCTCCCCGTGAGCGGCGACCGTTCCTTCGACGCCCGCGCGCTCGTCTCGCTCTTCTACCATCTATAGAGGACGAGGCCGGTCGCGGGTCATCCCTCCGTCCCGCCCGCCGAGGCGCTCCCGCGCCCGGCGAGCGCCTCGGTGAACGCTTCGACGAACGCCTGCGCTTCCGAGCGTCGCACACCCACGACCAGTTCGGTGGCCTCGCCATAGTGCGTCTCCATGATCTCGGCGTGAAAGCGCTCGATGGTGTGCATCGCGGGCGAGGTGTCGGCGTAGGCAAACCGGAGGCGGACGGGCACGCGAAGGATACGTTCCTCGATGACGGAGGCGTCGAGCGCTTCGGAGGCGGCAGCGCCGTAGGCGCGGGCCAGACCGCCCACGCCGAGCTTCGTCCCGCCGAAATACCGGGTGACGACCACCAGCGTGTTCGTCAGCCCCCGCGCGTCGATCTGCCGGAGGATGGGCGGCCCCGCGGACCCGCTCGGCTCGCCGTCGTCGTTGTACCGGAAGCGCTCTCCGCCCGTGCCCACGCGGTAGGCCGAGCAGTGATGCGTGGCGTTGTACGCCCGCTTCCGCACCCCGGCGATGCGCGCCTCCGCCGCAGCGACCGTCTCCACCGGAAACGCCTCCGCGATGAAACGCGACCCTTTCACCTTGATCTCGACCCGCGACCCGCTTTTCAGGACGCGACAGGTATCCCGTTCGCTCATGGACCTAACTTACTCCACCCCTGCGAGAAACGTAAGCCCCGCCCCCCTGCACGAACGACCGCCGCCTCTTCAAAAAAACGTTCCCTTTCGGAATTATTTCCGGACTCGTGCGTAATATGTGAGATACATGAAATCTCCTGCATCGGCGCGCCGCCGAGCCGCACCCCCTCTCTGACGCCGCACATGTACGTTGCCCTCCTTCTTTTGACCTCATGGTTCCTGCTCTGGGGCTCCTCTTCCGACGACGACGAGAAGCGCGAGCGCACCTTGAGCGCCCATCCCGTCTCTGCGTCCATCACCATCGACGGACGCCTCTCCGAACTGGACTGGGCCGGCGCCCCGGCGGCCGACGCATTCCGCCAATACGAGCCCGACGAGGGCGCCGAGCCTTCTCAGCGGACCGAGGTGCGCGTCCTTTACGGAGCCAACGCGCTCTACGTCGGCGCACACCTCTATGACGACGCCCCCGACAAGATCATGGCCACGCTCGGGCGGCGCGACGAACTCAATCAAGCCGACTGGTTCTTCGTCTCCATCGATGCCTACCTCGACCGGAAAACCGCGTACACCTTCGGCGTCAATGCGGCGGGCGTGCTCCTCGACGGCGTCGTCACGCGCGAAGTCGACCGGTCGTGGGACGCCGTGTGGGACGGCGCGGCCCGCATCACGGCAGACGGGTGGGTCGTCGAGATGCGCATCCCCTACTCGATGCTCCGCTTCTCGGAAGCCGACGCGCAGACCTGGGGCATCAACTTCCAGCGGGTGATCCCCCGCAACAGTGAGACGGCGGAATGGGCCCTCGTGCGACGGAGCGAACGCTCGAGCGGCGTCGTGGCCCACTATGGACGGCTCACCGGGCTGAACAACCTCCGCCCCCGACGGAACATTCAGGTCACGCCGTACACCGTCTCGCGCCTGCTCTCGGCCCGAGGCGAAGGGCCCGACGACCGGATCACCGAGCGTGAGGTCGACTTCGGCGGCGACCTCAAGGTCGGCCTCAGTTCGAACATGGTCCTCGACGTCACCTTCAACCCCGACTTCGGCCAGGTCGACGCCGATCCGGCGCAGCTCAACCTGACGGCGTTCGAGACGTTCTTCTCCGAACGGCGGCCGTTTTTCACCGAAGGCGCTCAGGTCTTCAATTTCAGCTATGGACGCGAGGGCAACCTCCTCTATTCCCGCCGCATCGGCGGCGGAGACCCGATCATCAGCGCGGCCAAGCTGACCGGGCGTACGGAGAAGGGCCTGTCCATCGGCGTGCTCGGAGCCGCCACGGGCGAAAACTTCGACCCCACCCGCTATTATGCCGCCACGCGCGTCCGCCGGCAGGTCGGACGCATCTCGACGGTGGGCGGCATGCTCACGATGCACGAACGCACCGCCGCCGCCGGAAGCCGCCGCCGAAGCTTCACCGGCGGCCTCGACTGGGACCTGCGCATGCGCCGGAACACGTACAAGTTCGACGGACAGGTCAGCTTCAGCCACCTGCGCGCCCCCGACAACGACCTCGACCCCGTCACCGGCTACGCCGCCTCGGCCGGCTTCGACCGCGTGCGCGGCATATGGACGTACAACTTCGGCCTCGAACTCTTCGACGACCGCTTCAACCCGAACGACCTGGGCCGCCTTCGCCGGGGCAACTTTCTCCGAATGAGCGCCGGCCTCGGCCATCAGATCAACGGCAACCGCCCCTTCGGGCCTTTTCGCCGCGCCGGCCTCCGCTTCTTCTCCTGGCAAAAATGGGTCTACGATACCCGAGACAACCAGGGCGCAGGGTTCTTCCTCTCCACAAACTGGCAGACGCGCGGCTTCCAGAGCATCGAACTGCGCATCTTCGGCGATTACCTCTTCGGCGGCGTCGACCCGTTCGAGACACGCGGCCTCGGCCCGTGGAAACGCCCGCGACAGATCAACTTCAACACGGTCTTCCGCACCGACTCGCGCCGCTCATGGCAGCTCAACCCGAGCGGGCGCATCACGCTGTACGACCACGCCGGCATCGACTACTCCACCGGTCTGGAGTCGCGGTGGAACGCGGGCAGCCGGCTTCGGCTCTCCGCCAAGATCAACCTGGGCAAAAGCGTGAACCGGACGGCCTGGGCGGCCAACGAGTCTTTTGCCCGCCATCCGGAAAAAGGCTGGGGCATCGGGTCCGAACGAGGCTCCCCCGCTTCACTCGACAACGACGCATACACCTTCTTCACCGGTCTCGACGCCCTCGACCCCGTCTTCAGCGGCCTCGCGCCGTATGATGGCTTCAAGGATCGCTTTTATTACCCCGTCTTCGGCCGGCGCGACACCCGGACAGTCGATTTCTCGCTCCGAAGCACCATCACGTTCACGCCGAACCTGTCCCTGCAGGTCTACGGGCAGCTCTTCGTCGCCAAGGGACGCTACGACGACTTCAGCCTGCTGACCGACCCCGGGACGCTCGTCCCCCTCGACCATTACCCCAAACGCTACGACTTCTCGATCAGCAGCCTGCAATCGAACGTGGTGCTTCGGTGGGAATACCGCTCCGGCTCGACGCTCTTCTTCGTCTGGTCGCAGTCGCGGCGTTCGAACGCGACCATCGACCCGTTCGACCTCACGGGCCGTTCCCCCTTCGACGCCGACATCTTCTCGCAATTCAGCGATACGTTCGACCTGTTCCCCACGAACGTCTTCCTCGTCAAGCTGAATTACAAGTTTCTCCGGTAAACGGCCCGGGGTTTCACGAACGCTCAACAGGACCCGCTGGAGTAAGTCCCTCCCCTCATCGTATCATTCCGCCTACGGCTTCGCGTCCGTCCTCCGGGGCGGGTGTGGATGGATCTGTGAACGAAAACACGACAACCCTGATGGCTCTCGAAAGAACCCTGGCGATACTCAAACCCGACTGCGTCCGCAAGAACCTCATCGGCGAGGTGATCCGCCGCATGCAGGAGGCGGGCTTCACCATCCGCGCGCTGAAGATGGTCAGGCTCACGAAACGGGAGGCCGAGGGCTTTTACGCCGTACACCGGGGCCGCCCTTTCTTTGAAAGCCTGACCGACTTCATGTCGAGCGGCCCGTGCGTGCCCATCGTGCTCGAAAAAGAGAACGCCGTGGCCGACTTCCGCACGCTCATCGGCGCGACCGACCCGGCCGAAGCCGCCGAGGGAACCATCCGCCGCGCCTTCGCCGACAACAAGGGCGAGAACATCGTGCACGGCTCGGATTCGGTCGAGAACGGACGGCTGGAGGCGAACTACTTCTTCCCCGAGCACGTGATCGTGGCCAACGGCTGAATCGGCTGGTGTCAGACCGGCCCCCTGCACACTCGCATCAACCCATGATCCCATGATGCCGATCCTTTTTGCGCTCCTGCTTCTGCTCGCGGGAAGCGGTGGATCTGCGCCCGCCGCACCTCCCGGAGCCGTCGTCAAAACCGGAGCGCAGGTGCTCGTCGAGGGCGGCTTCGAGGCCCTCGACGGCATGCGGGTGGGCCTGATCGTCAACCACACGGCGCGCGTGGGCGGGCGGCACCTCATCGACCTGATCGACGCCGCGCCGAACGTCGAGATCGGAGCGCTCTTCGGGCCGGAGCACGGCCTCCGGGGCGACGCCGACGCGGGTGAGACCATCGCCGACGGGCGCGACGAGCGCACGGGCGCGCCGGTCTTCAGCCTCTATGGCGAGACGCGCCGCCCCGCCCCGGAGATGCTCGAAGGCCTCGACGCGCTCGTCTTCGACATTCAGGACATCGGCGCGCGCTTCTACACGTTCATCTCCACGATGGGCCTCTCCATGCAGTCCGCCGCCGAGGCCGGCCTCCCGTTCATCGTGCTCGACCGCCCGAACCCGCTCGGCGGCGAGCAGATGGAAGGCTTCGTCCTCGACTCGGCGTACACGTCGTTCGTCGGGCAATACCCCGTCCCGATCACGTACGGGCTCACGGCGGGCGAACTGGCGCGGATGATCCGGGGCGAGCGCCTGTTGCCGGGCCTCGAAACGCTCGACCTCCGCGTCATCGAGATGGAGGGATGGAAGCGGGCGATGCGCTGGCCGGCGACGGGCCTCTCGTGGCAACCGACGAGCCCGAACATCCCCGACTTCGAGACGGCGCTCATCTATCCCGGCGCGTGCTTCTTCGAGGCGACGACGGCGAGCGAGGGACGCGGCACGTATGAGCCGTTCAAACAGGTCGGCGCGCCGTGGGCCGACGCCGACGCCCTGGCCGACACGCTCAATGCCCGCGAGTTGCCCGGCGTCCTCTTCCGTCCCGTCTCGTTCACCCCCGTGGCCATCGAAGGCATGGCCTCGAACCCCAAGCATCGGGACGTCCCCGTGCGCGGCGTCCACTACGTGCTCACCGACGCGCAGGCGTTCCGGCCCGTCGAGACCGGGATGCACGTCCTCCACGCGTTCTATCATCAGGCTCCGGACTCCGTCAAGGCCGACTTTCTGAAGAAGCGGTGGCTCGATCTTCTGGCGGGCACTGATCGGCTGTACGAGATGCTCACCTCCGGGGCTTCGCCCGGGGCCATCGTCGCGGCGTGGCGGGAAGAGGTCGAAGCCTTTCGCCGCCGAAGAGCGCCATACCTCCTGTACGACTGAGCCTCGCCACGCCGGCGCTCACGCCGGCTCACCCTCCCGAACCATCGCTTCGAGGGCGAAGCGGGGGCAGATGTTGTCCTCGATGTAGTGGATGAGGTTCGTCGCCACCCCCCGCACGAGTTCTTCGATCCGCGCGTCCCGGACCACGCCGCCGGCATCGAAGACGCCGCGCACGCGCGCGACCGACACCGGGCCGGGCAACACGATGCCCCCCACGTGGGAGAGCACGCTCCGGAGGTGTTCGAGCGCCTTGAT
>JALSSK010000504.1 GCA_026984335.1 Rhodothermales bacterium | reverse complement strand
CATGGATTTTTCCGGTATATGCTCTATCTTTGCCGTATAAGCAATTCGTGCCGCAGGCAATCAAGGATCATCGCACGGCGCCCCGCCAACGCACGATCGCCACGCTGCCTGAACACTGTCCCCCCCGCCCCCCGGATACGTAATGGTCTCTCCTGGAGATCGCCTGGCTTGCTGAAGGACATTTCGCGCGCTTCGTCCAGGGTCCTTTCTCCGATGGAACACCGGTCCGACGCCTACGCTACGTCCGCAACCTTCCTGCCTGTACCCCCGCGCGTCTAGCCCTTCTCCCGTGTTTTAATCTCACCTTGCTTTATGAAAATTTCCGATCTGAAAGAAAAAAAGCTTGCCGAACTCCGCGATATTGCGAAAGACATGCGTCTTTCCGGCTATTCGCAGATGCGCAAGCAGGACCTGATTTACCTCATCCTCGAAGCGCAGGCCGAAGCGGCCGCCGGCAACGGCAAGAGCGCCCCGCGCGCCTCCCGGAGCCGTGAAGAGAGCCCGGAGGGTCGTTCGTCGGAGAAACGCCCGGTGCGCAGCGCCGGCGAGCCTTCCCGCCCCGAAGCCGTCCGGCGTGAACGCGCCAAGAGCGAGACCGGAGAGCAGCGCGAGGCCGTGAAAGCGAGCGCCGTTCCCGTGTCGGAAAAACGCGCGGAAACGCCGCGCCGCGAAGCCGAACGTCCGGAGGCCCGCTCCGAACCCCGCCGTGAGCCGGCGCGCCCCGAATCCCGCCGTGAGCCGGCGCGCCCCGAACCCCGTCGCGAGCCGGCGCGCCCCGAATCCCGCCGCGAGCCGGCGCGCCCCGAACCCCGCCGCGAGCCGGCGCGCCCCGAAGAACGTTCGGACAGCCGCCGTTCCCGAGAGGAATCCCGGGGACGTGAAGAACGGCGCAGCCGAGACGAACGACGCAGCCGAGACGAACCCCGGGGACGTGAAGAACGACGCAGCCGAGACGAACGACGCAGCCGAGACGAACCCCGGGGACGTGAAGAACGACGCAGCCGCGACGAAGCCCGCAGCCGAGACGAACGACGCAGCCGAGACGAACCCCGGGGACGTGAAGAACGACGCAGCCGAGACGAACGACGCAGCCGAGACGAACCCCGGGGACGTGAAGAACGACGCAGCCGCGACGAAGCCCGCAGCCGCGACGAACGACGCAGCCGAGAGGAAAAACGCGGCAACGGCCGGGACAACCGGCGCGGCCGGGACAACCGGCGCGGCCGGGACAACCGGCGCGGCCGAGAGAGCCGGGAGGAACGGCGGCGGCGCATCTATGAGAACCGCCCGGAATACATGGCCGCCTACGACCCCAACAAGACCGAACTCGAC
The DNA here is from genome assembly GCA_026984335.1 of Rhodothermales bacterium. Taxonomy (GTDB): domain Bacteria; phylum Bacteroidota; class Rhodothermia; order Rhodothermales; family ISCAR-4553; genus JALSSK01. The sequence continues at coordinate 5,243 of JALSSK010000504.1, read as the reverse complement.
GGCATGATCCGGAAGGTCGGGGTCCTCGAAGTGCTGCCCGACGGCTACGGCTTCCTTCGTTCCGCCGAATACAATTACCTCCCCAGCCCGGACGACATCTACGTCTCGCCCTCTCAGATCAAGCGGTTCAGCCTCAAGTTCGGAGACACCGTCGACGGCGAGGTGCGCCCGCCCAAGGAAGGCGAGCGGTTCTTCGCCCTGATCCAGGTCAACTCCGTCAACGGGCGGACGCCCGCCGAGCTCGAGGAACGCGCCACGTTCGACTATCTGACGCCGCTCTACCCCGAAGAGCACCTCAAGCTCGAAACCACGTCGAACGAATACAGCACCCGCGTCATCGACATGTTCGCCCCCATCGGCAAGGGGCAGCGCGGGCTCATCGTTGCCCAGCCCAAAACGGGCAAGACGATCCTTCTGCAAAAGATCGCCAACGCCATCACGAAGAACCATCCCGAGGCCTACATCATCATCCTCCTCGTCGATGAGCGCCCGGAAGAGGTGACCGACATGGAGCGCAACGTTCAGGGCGAAGTCATTGCTTCGACGTTCGACCAGGAGCCCGAGCGTCACGTGGAGGTGGCCAACATCGTGCTCGAAAAGGCCAAGCGCCTCGTCGAGGCCGGGCAGGACGTGGTTATTCTCCTCGACTCGATCACGCGCCTGGCGCGCGCCCACAACGCCGTCACCCCGACCGTGGGCAAGACGCTCTCCGGCGGCATCGAGGCCGGCGCGCTCCGCGGGCCCAAGCGCTTCTTCGGCGCGGCCCGGAACGTAGAGGAAGGCGGCTCGCTGACGATCATCGGAACGGCCCTCATCGACACCGGCAGCCGCATGGACGAGGTCATCTTCGAGGAATTCAAGGGCACCGGCAACATGGAGCTCGTCCTCGACCGGCAACTGGCCGACCGCCGCGTCTTCCCGGCGATCAACGTCATCAAGTCCGGCACGAGACGCGAAGAGCTGCTCATCCCCGAAGCCAAACTGCAACGCATCTGGATTCTCCGAAAATTGCTCGCCGACATGGATCCCATCCAGGCCATGCAGTTCCTCCTCGACAAGATGCGCGGCACCCGCAACAACGACGAGTTCCTCATCGTGATGAATTCCTGAGGCCGCGTCTCTCCGAGGGCCCTGCCGGCCCGTTCTGCTCGACGGCTGCGTCCCCGGCGACCGTCGAGGGTCGTTTCCTTTCTCCCATACCCCTTGTTCCATGAGGCGTCCCGACGTGCGGTTCAAGGCCATCCTCTTCGATCTGGATGGCGTTCTCGTGGATGTATCGCGCTCCTACCGTCGCGCCATCGAAGAGACCACGTTCCACTTCACGGGCCGTCATATCGTGCCCGGCACCGTTCAGCGTTACAAAGACGCGGGCGGCTTCAACGACGACTGGAAGCTGACGCAGACCATCATTTCGGACATCGGCATCCGGGTGCCGTTCAGCCGCGTCGTCGAAGAATTTCAGCGGCGGTATCAGGGAGAGAACTGGGACGGCTTCATCGCCGAGGAGACCCCGCTCCTCCAGACGCGCACGCTGGAGGCGCTGAATACGGGCGATCGCATCTTCGGCCTCGTCACCGGACGCCCGGAGGCCGAAGCGCTCTGGACGCTCGACCGCTTCGGCTGGCGGGCCTTCTTCCCGCTCGTCGTACCCATGGAAAAGCAGGAAGGGCGCGGCAAGCCGGACCCGTTCCCCCTGCAGCGCGCGCTGACCATCCTCGACGCGGCGGGACGCCGGGTGTTGCCCGAAGAGACCGTCTACATCGGCGATTCGGTGGACGACATGACGGCCGCCCGCGCCGCCGGCATGTGGGCCATCGGCATCGTGCCCCCGTACGACGACCTCGACCGGGACCGCCATACGGCGCTGCTCTACGAGCGCGGCGCGCACGTCGTGCTCGACAATCCCGACCGTCTGCCGCTCCTGATCGACACCTTCGACGAGCGCATCACCTCGGAGGAAGGCAGCGGCGGCGGCTGACCGTGCGGCAGCGTTCACGCCTCCGCCACTTCGGGGGCCGGGCGCTCGTTCTCCGGCTCCGGCAGATACCGCTGCACGAGCCATGCCATCAGCCCGATCGATACGGCGGCGAGGACGGTGTTGCTGAGGTAGCCGTATTCCGTGTAGGCCAGGCCCGCCACCGCCCCTCCGATGCCGATGCCGAGTTGCCCGATGGCCACGGCCAGGCTCATCAGGATGCCGCGCCGTTGCGCCGGCGCCAGCGCCGTCATGAGCGACTGAAGCGGGCTCATGCGCATGGCCACCATCACCATGGCCAGGGCAAACATCCCGTAGGCCACCCACATGTTCGTGACTACGTAGGTCGTCGCCGGCATCAGCAGCCCCAGCCCCACGCACGAGGTGATGATCAACGGTTTGCGGCCCACCTCGTCGGAGAGCCGCCCGGCCAGCGGCCCCGTCAGCACGTTGGCGATGCCGCCGACGAAGAAGAGCGAGGCGATAGCCGCACCCGAGACGCCCAGGTTCTCTTCGAGCCACGTCGGCAGATAGATGACGTACAGGCCGATGCTGAAAAACATCAGGAGGTAGGCCACCGACGCCGCCACCACGGAGGGCTGTTTCAGCAGAGCGCCGTAGTTGGCAAGCGCCCGACGGAGCGAGAGCGGGTGACGGTCGCGCTCGACCTCGGGCTGCGGGACAAAGCGCCAGATCAGAAACGTCGCCAGCAACATGGTGACGGCGAACATGAGGAACGCCCAGCGGAAGCCGAACCAGTCCGCCAGCAGCGTGCCCACGGGGATGCCGATGATCTGCCCGAAGGCGATGCCGCTCATCACCCAGCCGTTGGCCCAGCCGCGGCGCTCATACGGAAAGTAGTCGCCCACGTAGGCCACGGCGCCGCCGCTGAGCATGCCGCCCGCCGCGCCGGCCACGGCGCGCACCGTGAGCAGCGAGAAAAAGCTGTCGGCGACGCCATGGAGCAGCAGCGCCCCCGCCATCGAGCCGCAGCCGACGAGCAGGATGCGCCGCCGGCCGATCTTGTCGGAAATGGGGCCCGTGATGAGCGCGAAGACGCTGAGCATCAACGCATACGAGGTGATCAGCCAGCCCTGAAGCGCCTCCGGAATGCCGAGCGCCTCGCCGATGCGCGGCAAAATGGGCGAGACGATGATGACCTGGCTGCTGGCGGAGAAAACCATCAGCCAGAGCGCAAAGAGCACCAGGCGCGGGTTGGATTTGCGTGGGGACACGAATAAGAGGAAGAGACGTCGGGGGCGCAAAGGCTGTTCGAACAACCTTTCGACCGGAAAGGTTTCGCGCCCCCCCGAACCCCACCCCACGCGCGAAGGTTGACGGGAATGCCGAAAGAAGCGAACCGGCCTTGCGCCGGAGCCGGCGTGTAATGGAACGCGCGAACCGCTTACCCATTAACCCTGAGCGACGTCTCACACAGTCGCCGAAACCAATCGTATGGAACTTCTCCGTTGTCTTTTCATCGTCCAGGGCGAGGGACGAGGGCACATGACCCAGGCGCTTGCGCTTCGCGCCCATCTCCGCGAGGCGGGACACACCGTGGCCGAGGTCCTCGTGGGACGGCATCGCCACCGCACGATCCCGGAGTTCTTCCTCGAAAAGATCGACGCGCCCGTCTCCACCTTCGACAGCCCCACTTTTGCGCTGGATGCGCGGAACAGAGGCGTCCGCGTCGGGCCGACGTTGTGGCACAACATGAACCACATCGCCGCGTTTCACGCCGCGTTCCGGCGCATCGACGAAGCGGTGCGGCGACGGCGTCCGGACGTGCTCGTCAACTTCTTCGACCCGCTCGCGGGCCTGTATGCCCGACGCTACCGGCCCGACGCCCCCATGGTTTGCATCGGGCACCAGTACCTGTTCCATCATCCCGCGTACCCGTTCCCGCCGGGCCGCCCCGTACAGCGGCGGCTGCTCCAGGGCTATACCGACCTGACCGCTGCCGGAGCCGTCCGCCGGCTGGCCCTCTCTTTTTATCCCGCCCCCGAACTGCCCGAAAAAAACCTCGTCGTGATGCCGCCGCTGCTTCGTCCCGAGGTGTTTCGCTTGCCGCACGACCGGAGCGAGCCTTTTTTTCTGATCTACGTGCTCAACAGCGGCTATGCCGAGAGCGTCGTACGCTGGCACGAGCGGCGGAAAGACGTGCGGCTCCATTGCTTCTGGGACAGGGAAGACGCCCCGGAGGCGCTCGCGTACGACGACACGCTCACCTTTCACCGGCTCGACGACGAGAAATTCCTCTCGATGATGACCCGGTGCCGGGGACTTGCCTGCACCGCCGGTTTCGAGTCCGTATGTGAGGCCATGTATCTCGGCAAGCCGGTGTTGATGTCGCCCGTCGAGGGACACTTCGAGCAGTATTGCAATGCCCTCGATGCGGAGGCCTGTGGGGCGGGCCGCTTCAGTCCCCACTTCGACCTCGATCGGCTGCTCGACGCTCCGCAGCGCCCCCGGGAGGGGCCGCTTGCTTTTCGCGCGTGGGCGGCTTCCGCCGGAGCATGCTTCGTCCGTGAGATCGAGACCGTCGCGCGCCGACGCCCGGCCCGCACATTCGTCGCCGCCTGAGTTGCATCGCACGGCGCGCACCGGTATACTTAATCAAGGCGGTTCCGGGCGCCGTTCCCGCTTTTCTCCCCCGCCCTTCGGCCGCACGAAAAGAATCCACGCATACAGTCCGAATACCGGTGTGATGAAGTATCGATGGGTGACGCGCCCGGTGCATAACCCCGAGGCGGTGGCGCGTCTTCAAGCGGAGCTCAACAGCCTCCCCGAGGCGCTCGCGCGCGCGCTCGTCCTGCGCGGCGTCGAGACGTTCGACGAGGCCCGGCACTTCTTCCGCCCCACCCTCGACGACCTCCACGACCCCTTCCTCATGCGCGACATGGACGCCGCCGCCGACCGCGTGGCGACGGCCCTCCGGCGCGGCGAACGCATCCTCGTCTACGGCGACTACGACGTGGACGGCGCCACGTCTTCCGCGCTGATGACGCATTTCCTCCGCGCGCACGGGGCGGACGCCGAGTACTTCATCCCGGACCGCATGAAAGACGGCTACGGCCTCGGAGCCGCCGGCATCGACCATGCCGCCGAGATCGGCGCCGGCCTCATCGTCGCGCTCGACTGCGGCATCACGGCCGTCCGGGAGGCGGAGGCGATCCGCGCCCGCGGCATCGACCTCGTCATTTGCGACCACCACACGCCGAAAGAGACCCTTCCCGACGCCGTGGCCGTCCTCGATCCGAAACGTCCC
>JALSSK010000503.1 GCA_026984335.1 Rhodothermales bacterium | reverse complement strand
CCGTCGTAGAGCCGGCCGTTTTTCATGACGTACCGGACCGTGTTCGTATGGCGGATGTCGTCGAGCGGATTGGCGTCGAGGATCACCAGATCGGCGAGCTTGCCCGGCACGATGGAGCCGAGGTCCCGGGCGAGGCCGAGCCCTTCCGCCCCGTAGATCGTCGCAATGCGGAGCACGTCGTGCGGCGAGAGTCCGCCCGAAGCGATCATCCACATCTCCCAGTGATACCCGAGGCCCTGCAATTGCCCGTGGCTGCCCACGCCTGCGCGCCCGCCCCGCTCGATGATCTTTTTGAGCACGGAGGCGTGTTCGGGGAAGACGAACTCCTCCGCTCGAAACCACCCGCCCGGCCCCGGGTCCACGCCCTGCCCGCGCCGCCGCGTCTTCCGGTCGATCTCCTCGTGCGGCGTGAACCGGCGAAGCTTGGCGTCGTCGTGGGGATTCTCCCGCGTGAAGAAATAGTTCTCGCCGAAAGGCCCGCCGTATGAGACGATGAGCGTCGGCGTGTACGTGATGCCGGTCTCGGCCGTGAGCCGGATCACGTCGTCGTACAACGGATAGATCGGGAACGAGTGCTCCTGTCCGGGATAGCCGTCGATCATCATCGTGAGGTTGTACTTCAGGTCGAGGCCGCCTTCGGTGGTGGGCATCAATCCCTGCTCTTTCGCCGCCATGATGATCCATTGGCGCTGTTGGCGATTGCCCGCCATGTACATCTTGATGGTCTTCGTGTCGTAATACTCGCTGTACCGTTTGAGGATGTCGCGGGCGTGGTCGAGGTCGCGGATGGGGTCCTCCACGTAGTCGCCGAAGACGCCGGGGCCGGTGGAATAGACGCGCGGGCCGACCATGCGCCCGGCCTCGACGAGGTCGCCGTACGTGAGCACGTCGGTGCTCGAGGTCTGCGGGTCGCGCGTGGTGGTGACGCCGTAGGCGAGGTTGGCGAGGTACATCCAGACGTGCGGTTTGTGGATGCCCCAGGCCGGCCACATGTGCGCGTGGGTGTCCACGAAGCCGGGCGTGATCGTCTTCCCCGTCACGTCGATCACATGGGCGTCGGCGGGGATCTGCACCGTGCCGCGCGGCCCGACGGCGGCGATGCGGTTGTTGCGCACGAGCACGTCGCCGTTCTCGATCACCTCGTCGCCGTTCATCGTGATGATGCGCGCGCCCCGGAGCGCCGCCACGCCTTCGGGGAGGTCCCGCGCCGCCTCGATGCGGATGCGCCGCTCGTCCGGGCGGTACCTCTCCTTCTCTTTGCCCTCGTCCCCTTCTTTTTCCTCTTGCGCGTCCCCTTCTTTTTCCTCTTTCGCGTCCTCACCCTCCTCTTTCGCGTCCGCGTCTTCTTCCTCGGTCGCCCCGGCTTTCTTCGCCGCTTCGAGGCTGTCGGCGAACGCCTGAGCGTCGTCGAGGTCGTATACGAAGTGCGCGTTCCCGATGGACCAGTGCGCCTGCCGCCCGTCGGCGCTCCACGCGGGGAACTGCCCGCCGATGTCGGTGAGCTTCTTTGCGGGGAACGCGGCGTTCTCCGGGTTCGCCACGGAGATCGTCGGCGTCTCGCCGCCCACGTAGGGGACGGTCACGAGGTAGAGGTCGTTGTTCACCATGGCGAGGGCCTGATCCCCGACGGGCGCCATGAGGATCGCCGAGGCGCGGTTGGGCCGTTCCGCGCCCGGCCGTTTGTTGCCGACGACCTTGACGTGCTCTTTCTCGTCCGTGCCGTCCCACCGGATGGAGACGAGGCCTTTTTGTCCGTGGAAGAGATAGATGCGCTCCGGGTCTTTCGTGAAGTGGGGGAGGCTCCGCCCCTCGGTGGGCGCGATGAACGTGACCGCTCCTCCTCCCGCATCGACCCACACGAGATCGCTCGAAGCGCCGGAGGCGAACGGCCCGGTGGAAGCCTGATACGCGCGCGCGGGTCCCCGCACGGCGACGATGCGCCTGCCGTCGGGCGACCACGCGGGGTGCTGATAGATCGCCGCGGCGTCGGTGAGGCGGACCGGGGCGCCGCTCCCGTCGGCGCGGGCCTTATAGACGTGCCCTTCCGTCCCCGACCACGTCACCCACGCGATCCACGCGCCGTCGGGCGACCACGTCGGCTCGGCCTCCGTCCCTTCCATCGTCGTCAGGCGGCGGGGCGTCCCGTCCGGGTAGTCCATCACATAGAGCCGGTCGAGCGCCGAGAAGGCGAGCTTCGTCCCGTCGGGCGAGGGGACGGCGTCCCGGATCTGCCGCACCGTGAACGCGGGCGTGTCTTCGATGGGATACTCGAAGGCGAGCTTCGGCCCGAGGTCGCGCCTGACGTCGATGGTGAAGGGGATCTCGACCGCCGGGCTGCCGTCGATGGGGATGCGCCGGATCTTGCCGCCGTACGAGGCCACGAGCGCTTTCGAGTCGGGTGTAAAGGCCATGCCGGGCAGCACGTCCCGCGAGGCGACGGACTCCTGATCGTCGCGCTGCACGGGGTAGGCGAGCCACCGCTCTTCCCCCGTGGCGAGGTCCCGGAGCCGGAGCCCCGTCTTATCCTCGAACCGGGTCCCGTAGACGAGCCACTTCCCGTCGGGCGAGAGCGTCGGACGGAACGCCGAGCCGTACCGCGACGAGCGCGTGTACGTCTTGCCCGTGTCGCGGTCGTAGACGCCGAGTTGATATTGCGGGAAGATGGCGTTGTACTGCCACGTGCCGGTTCGGCTCGCATACCACACATAACGCCCGTCGGGGCTGACGGCCGGACCGGTCGTCCGGAGGTTCTTCGGCTCCTTGATGAGTTGCGCGCCGGAGCCCCCGTCGATGTGGGCCATCCACAGCTTCACCACCCCGAAGCGGCCCTCCCCCCGCGCGGCGATGACGTACTTCCCGTCGGGCGTCCACGCCGGCGACTCGTACCGGTTCGATTTCCCTTTCGTGAAGGCCGTCGCCTCCTTCGTCGCCACGTCGATGAACCAGAGGTTGTCGCTTCCGCTGCGGTCGGAGATGAAGAGCACGCGCGTCCCGTCCGGGCTGAAGCGGGGCTGGCTGTCGAAGGCCATGCCTTCGGTGAGCGGAACCGCCTCGCCGCCTTCGATGGGCAATGTGTACAGATCCCCGAGAAAGTCGAAGACGATCGTCTTCCCGTCGGGGCTGACGTCGAGCGAGAGCCACGAGCCTTCGGTGGCGGTGTATGCAAGCTTTCGCTCCGGGACGAGGGGGAGGTCCTTGTTTTTTTCGGCCTTTTCGGTGGAATCCGGCGGGGTCTCCTGTGCGGAGGCGGGATGCGGAAACCCGACAAGAAACAAGCCGAGGATGAGAACGAGCGAGGGTGTGACGAGGGAACGGAGCGGATTCATGGAGAAGGTGGCGTTGGAGGAAAAGAGGACTTACCGGCGCGGCGCGATCAGCGATCAGCGATCATCGCCCGAGGAGGCGTCTTCGGGAGGAAGCGTCGGATACGTGATGCCGAGCTGTTCGAGGTACGAGTCGTACCGGGTCGGATCGAAATAGTAGGGTTTGAGGAGCGGGCGGTACGTTTCCATGATCTCGCGGTTGAGATGCGTGGCGGGCGCGTCATCCGCCGAGATGAAGGGGATATACTCCGCGTCCTTCGTCTGCACCTCGTTGAAGTACCGCCACGCCGCCTCGACGAGGTCCGGTCGCATGACGAAATCGAGCGCCGTCATGGCGACGGCCTGCGCGCCGGCGGTCGCGCCCTTATGCGCGATGGGGGTCGCCATGGCCACCGCATTCGCCCAGTGATGGCCCGGCAGTCCGGGGATGTTCGAGGGAAAGCGCATCGTCACCGTGGGGACGGTCCACGACACGTCGCCGATGTCGTCGGAGCCGCCGCTGCGGGGGCGTTCGGGCGGCGCGCCGATCTCGGCCGGTTCCGTCGCCAGCCCTTTCTCCTCGGCGCCGACCTGCCGCTGCACCGCCCGCGCGAGCGTCTGATCGGCCTCGCTCCATTCCGGGAGCCCGACCTCACGGATGTTCTCGTACATCGTCTCCGCGATCACCTTGTTGAAGTGCCGGGGCCATGCCGAGCCGAGGATCCGGTGCGTCATCTCGGTGTCGGTCATGAGCGCCGCGCCCTCGGCGATGCGGGTGCCGATCTCGTACATTCGTTTGATGTGGTCGTAGTCGAGTTCTCGGAAATAATACCACACGGAAGCTTTCGACGGGACCACGTTCGGCTGATCGCCCCCGTCGGTGATCACGTAGTGCGAGCGTTGGTCGGGGCGGAGGTGCTCGCGCCGGAAGTTCCACCCCACGTCCATCAGTTCGACCGCGTCGAGGGCGCTTCGTCCGCGCCACGGCGCGCCCGCGCCATGGGCCGCCTCCCCTTCGAACGCATACTCCACGGAGACCAGACCGCTGCCGTTCGCCTGCCCCCATGAGACGCTCAGGTTGCTGCTCACGTGGGTGAAGATGACGAGATCGACGTCCTCGAAGACGCCGTCTCGCACGAAGTATGCTTTGCTTCCGAGTTGCTCTTCGGCCACGCCCGGCCACAGCATGAGGGTGCCGGAGAGGCCTTCCCGCTCCATGATCTCCTTGACCGCGAGCGCCGCCGTCACGTTGACCGCCTGCCCGGAGTTGTGCCCTTCGCCATGGCCCGGCGCGCCCGGCACGATGGGATCATGATAGGCCACGCCGGGCTTCTGCGAGGCCTTCGGGATGCAGTCGAGGTCGCTTCCGAGCGCGATGACGGGCCGTCCCGAGCCCCACCGCGCGACCCACGCCGTGGGCATCCCCGAGACGCCTTCCTCCACCGTGAATCCGTTCTCGCGGAGGATGCCGGTGAGATACCGGGACGTCTCGTATTCCTGAAATCCCAGTTCGGCGAAGCTGAACATCATGTCCACCATCTGCGCGGTCTGCCGGCTTTGCGCGGCCACCGACGAGCGGACCTCGGCCTTCAGTTCGCCGAGACGGGGCGGCGGCGCGGCATCCTGCGCCCATACGAAGGTAGTGGAGAAAAGAAGAAACGCGGCGAGTGAGCAGGCGGCTTTCATGACCCTGAGATGCGAAGTGAAACGGACACGAACCCGACCCGGCGCCCTCCCGCCACGGTTCGGTTACGGCCCAAGGATAAAGACGCCGCGCCTTCGGAGCAAGCCGACCCCCCTCTTCCCCGCGCCTCAGGCATCGGGCAGCCGCCACACGTCCACGCGGTCGAGCGCCACGTACGGCACGGCCACGCGCATACGCTTCGTGTCGACGCCGATGTCGGCGGGACGTCCGGCGGTTTTGACGAAGACGCGCCCGTGCCCGTTCTCGATGACGTAGAGACTCGAATCCGCCTGACTCGCGACGAGGATGCGCCCGTTCAAGAGCTCGACGCCGTCGAAATAGCCGCCGGGGGACATGGCATAGATTTCGATCGATCGGTCCTCGGGACGCCAGGCCCGGAGCGTCTGCCCGCCGCCCCACGGCGCGAGGAGCATCCGTTCGTGCGCCGCGTCCCACGTGATGCCGTTCGGCGGCCCGAGGAGCATGTCTTCCTCCACGATCCTCACCCGCCGGTTCCGAATGCGATAAATCCTCGCCGCGCCCGTATCGGTGACGTAGAGCGCGCCGTCCGGTCCGGCGGCGAGATCGTTCAGGAAGCCGGGGTCGAACGCGGTGAAGTCGATGAAGACGAGGTGCTTGCCCGTGACGCGATGGAAGCCGTGCACCCCGTCGGCGTCCGCGACGAAGAGGGTGTCCCCGAGGATGAACATACCGCGCGGCGCGTGGAGCGGATAGCGTTCGGTCCCGGTCATGAAGCGGAGCGCGATCATCCGCCCGTCGGCGGCCGCCTTCGAGATGAAACCATTGCCGTCACGGGCATCCCCGGCGCCGTTGAAGTTCGAGATGAAGAAGACGTCCTGATCCGGGTCGTACCGGACGGATTCGGGACCGGCCAGCCCCTCGATGGTAAACACAATGTCCGAGGTGTCACGCGACGCCCGCCATGCGAGCGTCTCCGCTTCAACCGGAGGCGCCTCGTCGACCATCCTTGCATCCGGGGGCGACGTCGGCTTTTCGTCTGCGCAAGCCGAGCGCATGAGAAGCGGAACGAAGAGCAGGATAAGGGTAAGGGGGGCGGGTCGTCGCATGGCTTCGAGAGGGGTGAACCGGAAATGCCGACATGGAATGATCCCTCATGGCGAGAACAAAAGCAACTCGCGCTTTACGGGGCGGGAGTCAGAGCAGAAGGAGCCCGGCGCCCACACCCGCCATCACGAGGGACTGCGGCACGAGCGCCACGGCCGAACACCAGGCATAGCGCGTGAGCGGAACGCCCACCGCTCCCGGCACGAGCGTGGCCAGGTGCCCGCCGACGTAGGGCACAAACCGCGCGAGGATGAGGAAGAGCGGGTGATCGACCGGCAAGCGTTTCAGTCGGTCCGGCGAACGCGCCAGCCAACCCTCGACGTCGAAGTCGCGGCCGGCTCGGCGACCGATGGCGTACTGCACGAACGAGGCGACGAACCAGCCGAGCCAGCTCAGCGCCGATCCGAGCCAGAACCCATAGATCGCCCCGTTCGACATCGCCACGACGTCCGAGGGAAACGGCGTGACGGCCACGAGGGCATGGAGCGGCACCGAGACCACGGCCGCCCACCAGCG
>JALSSK010000502.1 GCA_026984335.1 Rhodothermales bacterium | reverse complement strand
TCGCGCTCGGCACGCGCCAGTCCGGGCGGGTCCGGCCGTCGGCTTCGGTCAGGGCGCTCGTCAGGCAGCACAGCACCCGGCTGCCCCGCGCGATGGTCCCGGCATCGATCTCCTTGAGCGTCCCGACGAGCGCCATCAGCCCCGTCCGCTCCACCGGCGCCCCCTCCGCATCGACCGGCACGTCCATGCCGTGCTCGCGGAACCGCTCCAGCACCGTCCGCCCGTCGAGGGGCCGCGTGAGCGTCTCGGCGAACGTGCGCCCGTCGATGATCGTCATGTCGCCGTTGGTGTGTTCGAGCAGCCGCCTCAGTTCGTCGAACGTCCCATACGTGTGGGGCCGCACGTCGTAGAGGATGCGGGAGATCAGGCTGTCGGTCGAGTCGATCTCCACCGGCTCGACGGCGGCGCTCCGGGCCCGCCACGCCCGGTACATGGGGCAGTTGGCTTCCTGTTGAATGCCGAGGAAGCGCGGCACGCCGCCGATCTCGCTGGCATAATTGCACAAAACCGTATAGATGCCAATGGGACCGAAGGCGGCGCTGATCGTCTGCGTGATCCAGTCGAAACTCCCGTGTTCGAGTATGTATTCGAGCAGAAAATATCCTCGATATTTTGAAGCCTCATAGCGCCAGTCGAGGAGCGGGATGTGGCGGATGCCCGTCTGCTCCTTGAACTGCCTCGCCGCCCATTTCACCTCGCCGGGTTTCTCCACGGCGATGAGGTGCGCCGTCTCGGGCGCGAACGTGGCGCTGTTCATCAACGGCAGGTTCTCTTCGGGGAGGAAGAAGAACGTCTCCATCCCCGCCGCCTGTCCGTACGCCGTCAGCGCCGAGCCGGAGTTGCCTCCCGACTCGAAGACCACGCGGTCATATCCGTTCAGCCTGCATTTGGCGATGATCACGCACCCGGCGATCGAGCGCATGGTCTTCGTGTGCATGAACGAGGTCTCGTCGAGGACGAAGAGGTCCACGCCCCGGTAGCGCATGAGGGGGAAGATGCGCGCGCCCTCGCCGAGGCTCACGTCTTCGAGGCATTGCTTGTAGGCGGCGTCGCGTTCCTCCGTCGGCTCCACGGGAAAGGCGTTCCGGTAGCGGAGGACGATGCTCGTTTCGGGAGGATACGCGGGATCGATGCGCACATCCTCCTCAAGGCGGTGGTTTCGACTCATGAGGCGCTTGTGAATAATGATCGGATATAATTCAGGCGCCCTTTTCGGTCAAACACGACAAAAGAACGAGAAAAGCCTGCCCGAAAACGTCGCGGGCATTCGCGGTGTGTCTTGCCTGTGAAATGCCGAAATGAAAAGGGAGATACGGCTGCGTCCAATGCCCCGGTTCGGAGCGCCGGACGTACGCGGGCGGTTTCAGGAAGCGTGTGTGCGAAGCGCCCGCGTCATAAGGATATAACGATAACGGAAATGATCGGGTATGTCAAGCGCGCCGCACGCGGAGTCTCACGCCGCCTCGGAGGCGAGCACGAGTCCGGCGGGGAGGGTCTCGCCGAAGGCCCACTCGGCCTCTTCGCGGGTGTCCACGGTGGCGGGGTCGAGGAGGCGTTCGCGGAAGTGCGCGCCGCCGGGGAGGCGAGTGAGCCACCGGGCGATGCGGTTGACGACGGACTCGGGCAGGTCCCGGGCGCGGTCGCCGGTGCGGCGGGCGAGCCGGACGAGTCCCTGTGGTATGGCGGGTCGTTGGTCAAGACCGCCCCGAGGCCTCCGTCCTCGAAGCGTTGATCCGACGGTGGTTCGGAGTCGAATGCCCCTGAATCTTCGGAGGTGGGAATGTCCTGCGTGCGGTAGCGAGCATGGTCGGGATGTAAAGGCGTCGCGAGTATTCTATGGTGCGGATCACGGTGCGTGCCTCTGGAGCCGCCGAGGGCTTCGCCTGTTGCAGGAGGCATTCCTCACTTCCGGTGGTGATAGTTTAAGAGGTAGCGAACCGGTCGGGCTCGCTTCTCGAGGTACTCTTTTTCAACCGCTTGCTTGACCCAGGCTTTCAACTGGCCGACTTGCACGTTGAAGGTTGCGGCCAGGTCTGCCAGCTCCTCGTTGGGGCGTTCCTCGTCGAACGCGAGCGCAAGAGAGGGCCAGACGACACTGAAGAGATCACCGATTTCAGGCGACGTAGTTTTCCGTTGCGGCAAGTTTGACAACGATCTTTTGCTCGCATCTCTGCCCGTCGAGGTTGTGTCTTTCTCAGTCGCATCCCACTTTGGCTCAGCTACGGAAGGGGACGCGCCATCCGTTTCAGCCGGCGTGTACGAAGACCTCGCATCCTCTAATGCTGAGAAGAGCGTAGGCGCACCGTCCCCAACGGCCTTATTGGGCTGAAACAGGCTATTCAAGAGTTTGTCCAAGGACTCTGCTCGCGCTACGGTTTCCGGTTCAAGGGGCACTCCCCCTAGCTGAATCAGTTTCGTGTTGCCCTTTGGCGCATCTGCGGCTCGGACGAGCAGGCGTCCCCAGCCTTTCTTGAGGCTTTCGACGGCCCCGCTCCAGGTTCCTCCTTTCGTGTCGGAACTGACTACGAGTGTCCAGTCACTGAAGGCGTAAATGTGTTTGTTGCGTCCCATCGCGTTGCCTGAAGTCCAGCGAGCATTGGGATGATAGGGTGAAACGAGCGTAAGCCGGCCTTCAGCGATGGGCTCACGGTTGGCTTTGGAAACGGCTACTTTAGCAATGCCTTCCGGCAAAATCCCCAGAACATACCCGCCGGCCGTGAGGGCCGCTCGCATAGCCTCACGGTCAATCCCTTTCGCGCCTCCTGAGACTATGGTCAGGTGTTCCTCGGCGCACCGTCTGGCAATCTCTCTCGTGAAGAGCAGCGCGGTTTCATCCGCATCACGGGAACCAACCACCCCTAATCCGCCGCTTTTCAACAGTCCTTGATCGCCTACGCCGAAGAGAAGGGCGGGAGCGGCTTCTCGGAGGCGAGACTTCAGCGCTCGCGGGTAAGAGGCGTCTCCTCGGCTTATGACCCAGATCCCTTGCTTGGTCCACTCCTCCACGGCAAAACCCATCTCGACGCCTCTGTCAAGCAGCGCGCGGAGTCGGTCTGGAGCGATTTTACCCGAACAAATTTTCTCAATCTGTTTTTCTCCTTCGTCTTCCAACATATCAGCGGGGCGCAACCCCTCCTTGCGCAATTGTGCCGCCAGCGTGTTGTACTCAGACAAAGTGAGCGGTTTTGCGCCCTGGTGGCTGTTGTTTCCGAAGTATCCGCAGAGCAGCAGGATCGCCTGCGTGTCGGGAGGAAGAATGTGGTCGGCAATCATGTCTTGTCCTTCACTTTCCGGTTGTTTCCGCCAACGCTAGAGGATACACGGGGCCTGCTCCTCTCAGACGGAGAAGCGCAGCAAGTAGGGTTAGCGTCCAGCCGGAATCCACCATGTCATCCACCAGCAGGACGGGCCGTCCTATGTGCTCCTCTGGCACTACTACTTCAAAGGCTCTACGAAGGTTTTGAAGGCGGTGGTGGCTGTTCTGCTGCTCTTTTTGCGGCGGTGTATCCCTGACCTTCCTCACCGCCTTGACGAACGGGAGACCGAGCCGTGCAGCGAGACGGCGAGCGAAGGAGGGCACAAGCTCAGGGTGACGCAGTGAGGGCACGCACGTCACCCAGGCTGGAGGCGGCTGGTCGTAAACACGGAGGGTTTTTCCCGCGATTACCTTCATGGCCGTCTCGACCATCGTAGCAGCGGCTTCTACCAGTTCCTCCGAGAAGTGCGCATCCTCGTACTTACCCTTACGCACGAGGTCGCCCCAGCCCGCATCGCCATATACGCTCAGCGCGCGGCCTTCTTCGGCCAGAAGCTCCGGCTGTATCCTCTTCCGGTCAGGAAATCGCTTTCTCGGCTTGATCTCTCGGTAGCTGCGTTTCAGGAAGTGGATGGCTTTCTGGAGCAGCAGTGCCGACGTCGTCTTCGGAAGCAGCGGTCTGCCCGCACACACGGCGCAGCGACCGCATGGTTCACTTCCCTCATCGTTCAGCGCTTCCCGAAGAAACGTCATGTGACAGACCTCACCGGCCATGTACCTTCTCAGGTCGGCCTGCTCAGCGCGCCTGATCCTCTTCAGCTTTTGGCGACGCTGATCGTCTGGAGCGTAGGGGAGACCGGTCGCATAAAAGACGTTCTTCGGCCTGCGATTCTCGCCGTGCGGCTCACGCCGTTGGATGACGGGAGCGCGGTCAAGGACGCTCATGAGTTTGAGCACGTGCTGGATCTGTCCGGCGCTCAAGTTCACTTGCGCCTCCAACTCTCGTATGGTCAGCCCTTCTTCCGCGTCTTCCAGAGCGGTCAGCACCTCTCTCACGTGGGCATGCGGAGGAAAGGCGGTGCGGATGAAGTAGTCCGTGATGTCGTCGTCTTCGTCACCGCTCAAGAGCACCCCATGGGCCGGGTCGCCATCGCGGCCCGCTCGACCCACCTGCTGGTAATACTCCACCACCGATCCGGGGCGCTGGTAGTGGATGACGAAAGCGAGGTCCGGTTTATCGAAGCCCATTCCAAGCGCGCTCGTTGCCACCAGCGCCTTCACCTCGTTATCGATGAGTGCCTGTTCGAGCGCTTCCCGCTCAACGGATGGCAGCTTGCCGTAGTAAGCATGGGCATCAACGTCGTTTGCACGCAGCCATTCGGATACGCGCTCAGCGTCTCTCACTGTTCGAACGTATACAATGCCGCTCCCGCGCAGCCGGGGAAGCTGCTCGGCAAGCCACGCCAACCGCTCAGCCGGATGCGGGAGGTGAATGGCCTGCAAGCGGAGCGATTTCCGACCGAGCCTGCCGCGAATGACGATAAGGTCTTCGCCAAGTTGCTGCACGATGTCTTCCACCACCCGATCGTTTGCCGTTGCCGTCGTAGCGAGTACGGGGACGTTCCCCGGCAGCGCTTGAAGAATACGGATGATGCGCCGGTAATCGGGTCGAAAATCATGCCCCCAATCCGAGATACAGTGGGCTTCGTCAACCACGAAAAGACCGACCCGGCTTGCGAAAACAGAAAGCACATGCCGGCGAAACGATATGTTGCTCAACCGCTCCGGCGAAATCAGGAGCACGTCCACCTCGTCGCGTCGGAGATTTGCTTCGGCCGCATCCCACGTTCTCGGATTGGACGAGTTGATCGTCACGGCCCGAATGCCAATACGCGCTGCAGCCTCGATCTGATTGCGCATGAGTGCGAGGAGAGGTGACACAAGCAAAGTCGGACCGCTGCCCCGGTCGCGCAGGAGCCGGGTGGCGAGGAAGTAGACCATGCTCTTTCCCCAACCCGTCCGTTGAACCACCAGCAGCCGGCTTCGGTCTTCGACGAGCATTCGTATGGCGTCCCACTGTCCTTCCCGGAACTCGGCGTTGGGATCGTGGAGCGTCTGTCGTAGATATTGCCGCGCTCTTTCTTTCAACTCAGACATGCTCAATGACGACGGGCGATTCGATTTCGAAAGGCTGTGAGCAGAGCCGGCTGACTATTGTTTATACATCACCCCGATGTAATAGGCGCATGATCGTTTCATAATCAGTGGTTGCATACCCTCGCGTATCTCTCTAAGCCCAATCTAAACGAAGCCTTGGGGACATGCAAGCCGTCGGGGACATGAAACCCCTCGATCGGGCCTCACGCCGCCTCGGAGGCGAGGACGAGGCCGGCGGGGAGGGTCTCGCCGAAGGCCCACTCGGCCTCTTCGCGCGTGTCGACGCCGGCGGGGTCGAGGAGGCGTTCGCGGAAGTGCGCGCCGCCGGGGACGCGGGTGAGCCACCGGGCGATGCGGTTGACGACGGACTCGGGCAGGTCCCGGGCGCGGTCGCCGGTGCGGCGGGCGAGCCGGACGAGCGCGTGCGCCACGTACTCCTTGCGTTCGAGCCGCACGTTGAAGATCGTCTTGAACCACGTCGCCACCTCCGCCGGGGGCACGACGCCGTCGAGCGGGCCGTAGATGGGCCGGCGCGCGCCGATGCGGCTGAGCGACCACCACTCCATCTTGTGCGGCGCAATCCCTTTCCTGAAGTACGCCTCGAGGAGCCGCCGTCCGAGGTTGGCCTTGAGGTCGGCCGGGAGGCGTTCGAGGCTCGCCATCGCCATCCACATCTCCATCCGCTCGCGCGGCTCGAGCCGGCGGGGGATGAAGCGGTGGGTCTTGCTCGTGCGCACCTTCGGCTGAAGGAAGGGCCGGACCTCGTGATAGATCTGCTCCTGCCGGGTCGCCGTCAGTCCTCCGGCCACGCGCCGCCAGAGGACCCACCACTCGAAGCGGCACTGCGCCGTCTCGGCAAACTTCGGCCCTTCGAGCCAGAGCGTCCACACGCGCCGCATCCGCAGCTCGTCCATGGGGTCGCCGAAGCCGGGGCGGAGGCAATAGCCGAGGAGGTTGAACCACCGCGCCTCGTGCGCCACGCTGCGGTCGCGCGGCGCGGCGAGGAGGGTGTCGGCGAGCTTGCGCAGGAGCGGGAGCGGCCACTCGGCGCGCGGCAGCTCGAGCGCGGCTTCGAGCCGCCGCCGGAGCGGGGCCGGGTCGCCGCCCTCCTCGAACACCGCCCGAATGACCTTCACGGCGCGTTCGACGAGGGCTTCGTCGAGGGTGGCTTCGAGGGCCGCGCCGGTCTCCTCGGGCGCGGCTTCGCGACGCACGTCGAACAGAAGCCGCCACCGGTGCTCCGTCTGCTCGGCGAGGCACCACAGTTCGAGTGTGCCGACCTCGGTGAGGCGCACGGCGAGCCGGACGGGCAACTCCGTGACCGCGCCTTTCTTGCCGTACCGGAGCACCGTGCGGATGGGCGGGAGCACGGTCGCCTCTTCGGGCGCGAGCCGCATGACGTCGCCGGGGCGGTCGCCGAGGCGCGTGCTCGAGGTGAGCAGTTGAAAGGCGACGGGCCGGTTCGTCCGGGCGAGGAAGCCGGGCGCGTCGAGGCGGACCTCGGCGCCTTCCTCCATGCCGCGCGGGGCCAGGCATACGGCGGTGTACGCGTCGTCGTCGGTCCCGTCCTCCGGCGTGACGACGACATAATAGGCGCGCGGGCTGCCGCTGCCGACGCGCACGCCTTCGCCGAGGCGCACCTTGCCGTAATACGCCGCGCCGGCGGCCACGGCGAGGTCGGGGCGCGGGTTGGCAAGCGCCTCGGGCGTCCATCCCTCGCCCGCCGCCTCGCGAAACCACCCGCCGATGATGCGCCGGAGCCGCTCGCGGAGCGGCGCGGGGGCAAGCGCGCCGCCGTTGAAAAGGACGAAGTCGGGATAGACGTCTTCGCGGCCGGTCTCCTCTTTGAGATAGTCCGCAAAGCGCCGCCAGAACGCCGTGAGGTGGCGCGTGACGGCGGGGTCGTGCTCGTACGGAAGGCCCAGTTCGGTGAGTCCGGCGCGGCGGCTCGTCTCCGGAGCGGCGTCGGGCGGGACTTCGGGGAAGAAGCCTTCGAGGAGGAGCCGGTGCACGTCGTCGCGGGTGAGCGTGCCCTTGAGCGTCCCGCCGATGAGCTTGCCCGCCTCGCCCGTGAGGGTGACCTCCACCGCCTCCACGTCGGGTGCGCCGAGGAGCTTTTCCTTCGCCTTCCGGCATTCGTGGACGAGCTGATGCCAGCGCCGGGCGTCGAGCTTGCCGGGCCGTCCCGTCATCTGCGTCTCCACATGGCGCGCCAGCGTGTGGTCCATGTTGTCGCCGCCGAGGAGCAGGTGGTCGCCGACGGCGAGGCGGTCGAACCGGAGGCCGCGCTTGCCCTTTCGGATGCCGATGATGGAGAAGTCGGTGGTGCCGCCGCCGACGTCGCAGACGAGGATGAGCCGGCCGTCGCTCATGGCGCGTTGCCAGTCGTCTTCGTGCGCCGAGAGCCAGGCATAGAAGGCGGCGAGCGGCTCTTCGAGGAGGACGACGCGGGGCAACCCCGCCTGTCGGGCGGCTTCGAGGGTCAGTTCGCGGGCCACTTCGTCGAAGGAGGCGGGGACGGTGAGGACGACGAGCTGCTCTTCGAAACGGAACCCCGCGCGGCCCCCGGCGACGGCGTAGTTCCACGCCTCGCGGAGGTGGAGGAGATACCGGCGGCTCGCCTCGACGGGCGAGACCTTCGGCACGGCTTTCGGCGCGCCCCACGGCAGAATGGGCGCGGCGCGGTCCACGGCCGCATGGCTCAGCCACGACTTCGCCGAGGCCACGAGCCGCCCCGGCACACGCGCCCCCTGCTCCCGCGCGAAGACGCCCACGGCATACGAACGCTCCGGGTCCCACGGCAAGGCGGTGCTGCCGGGCGGAAGGTCGTACGCCCCCGGCAGGTAGAGGAAGGAGGGCAATATCGGGTGCGGCGCGACCTCTCCCGGCGCGACGAGTTGCGGCGGCTCGAAGAACCGGATCCGCCGTTTCGCAGCGCTTTCGCCGAGATCGACGTACGCCGCCGCCGAGTTCGTCGTCCCCAGATCTACCCCGATGACGTATCGGAAAGGCGCGTCTTCGGCTTCGAAAGGGTGTTCCACCATCTCTTCGGAATCGTTGGATAGGGTTGCCGACACGGCGCAGCCTGAAGCCCGGTCGGTGTTTGGCGACGGTTCTCCTTTGAATGCCCCATGTGGCCGTTTGTTGAGGACGGCGGTGTGCCTTTGAACCGATCTTCTCGAAAAGAGGAGCGCTCCCCCTTTTCGAGGGGGCGTCCTGCGAAGGAGGGAGGGGGTCTTTGAATGTTTTTCGGAGGGGAGGCGCCTGCTACCCCCCCGACCCCTTCGGGGCCGCCTCCCCTTCGCAAGGGGAGGGGTTGATGTCCGCTGTCTTCATTGTCCATGTCGCAGCCCACTTTCTCTTCGCGAGGGGAGGGTTCTCTCGTCCGAGCGTACGGCGGTCCGAGTCGCTCTCCGGTGGGCGTGAGAAGGCCTCATCTCGAAGCGAGCCTCAGGGGAAGGACATACGTTTCGTCGGAGGCGAAGGGAATTGCGTCAGGATCCGTGCGGTTCCTCCTCGCGGGCTTCCCGGAGGTTGAACTCGAGCTTCCACCGCCGGTCGCCGTCGCGGGCGACGCACCAGAGCTCGAGCGTGCCGATCTCGGTGACGCGGCTCAGGAGCCATACCGGGATGATCGTCCCGCCCGCCTGATCGTCGGTGGCGGGCAGCACGGCTTCCATCGTCACGACCTCGTGGATCTCTCCGCCCCAGTCCTCGACGATCTCGCCCACGGGGTCGGTCTTCCGCGTGTTCGAGGCCAGGAGCGTGAAGACGGCGTCTTCGCCGACGACGAGGCCGAACTCCTTGCTCCGGATCTCGGCCTCGGTCCCTTCCTCCATGCCGAAGGGCGCCACACACAGCGCCTTGACGGGCGTCGGGATGCCGGGCACGGCGGGCATCGCGCTCTCGACGCCGATGTAGTACGTCTGCGCGGTGCCCGCGCGGATGCGGATGCCGCGTCCCTTGCGCGCCGGCCCGTAATACGTCGCGCCGAGGGCCACGGCCTGATCGAGGTCCACCGAAGGGAGGGCGCGGAGCGCATCGTTGCCGCTCCACCGGCGGAGCGCCGTGAGCACCTGTTCCCGGAGGATGCCCGCCTTCATCACGCCGCCGTTGAAGAGGACGGCGCTCGGGAAGGCCGTGCCCGCCTCGCCCTCGGCGGCCACCTGCCGGTTCAGAAAATAGGCGAGATGCCGCGTGATGGCGGGGTCGGACTCATACGGCAGTCCCATCTCGCGCATGCCCATGCGCGGCTTCCGCTGCGGAAACTCGTGCGCCTCGGTCTGCGGGAAGAAGCCGTTGACGAGGATCGTCTCGATCTCCTGACGGGTCAGCTCGGTTCGGATCGTTCCGCCGATGAGCGAGGAGCCGCGCCCGAGCACGACCACCGGCTCGGCGTCGAGGTCGGGGTTGCTCAGGAGGCGCTCCTTCGCCTTCCGGCAGCTGTGCACGAGGCCGCGAAACTGCCAGTTGTCGAGGTTCGTGCCGTTTTGTGCGAGCCGGGCCCGGACGGCATAGGCGAGGGTCAGGTCCATGTTGTCGCCGCCGAGGAGGATGTGGTCGCCGACGGCGGCGCGGCGCAGGTCGAGGGCGCCGTCCTGCTCCACGACCTCGATGAGGCTGAAGTCGGTCGTTCCGCCGCCGACGTCGCAGACGAGGATGGACTCGCCGACGGAGACGGCCTCGCGCCAGGCGTCGCCCTGCGCCTCGATCCAGGCATAGAAAGCGGCCTGCGGCTCTTCGAGGAGCGTCAGGTTGGCCAGGCCGGCCTGTTGCGCGGCCTGCACCGTGAGCTCGCGCGCGACGGCGTCGAACGAGGCGGGGACGGTGAGGTAGAGCTCCTGACGTTCGAGGCGCGCCTCGGGGTCGTCCGCCGCCATGACGTGGTTCCAGGCTTTGCGGAGGTGTTCGAGGTAGCGCGTGGCGGCCTCCACCGGCGAGAGGCGGCGGGCGTCCGGCGGGGCGTCCCACGGCAGGATGGGCGCGGTGCGGTCCACCCCCGTATGGCACAGCCACGACTTCGCCGAGGCGACGAGCCGGTTCGGGATCTCCGCGCCGCGCTCGCGGGCGTACGCGCCCACGGCATAGTCCACGTCGGGGTCCCAGGGCAGGGCCAGCGCGCCTTCGGGCACGTCGTGCGGGCCGGGCAAAAAGAGGAAAGAGGGCAAAAGCGGCAGGGCTTTCACCTCGCCCGGGCTCACTACCTGCGGGATCTCGAAGAGGTGGATCTCCGGCGGATCGGCTTCGGCCTTCGTGAAGGCCACGACGCAATGCGTGGTCCCGAGGTCGATGCCGACGATGTATTTAGAGGTGCTCACGGTCTTCGTGGATGGGTTGCACATGCGAGCGCCGGGGCTCTCGTCCAAAGAACCCTTCCATAAGCCCCCGGACACTCTTCGTCAATTGACCTCCACCTCGGCCGGCGCGACGACGCGGTCCTGTGCCTGCATGAGCTTCGGCAGGTCGATCCGGGTCACGCGCCACCCTCGATGGCGAAGTGCGCCCTTGAACGGCGGATCCCCGGCGATGTTGCCCGAGAGCCGGACGGCGCGGGTGTCGAAGCCGGGGGCGACGGTGACGGCGCTGCCTTCCGGCACGTCGTAGATCGGCTCCAGCGCAACGTACGTTTCGAGCGCGCGCTTGCACCCCTCGTGGATGCTCCGCACCGCCGCGCCGATCTGCGCGTCGTCGTATTGGCTGAGGTCCTCCTGCAAAAAGTCGATCAGCCGTCCCTCACGCTGAAGGATGGACAGAAGCTGAAGCGCCGACGCCTCGGAGGGCTGTTCCGGCAGCGCCGTCGGCGCGGGCTTCGGCGCCGGCCCGGGAAGCTCCGGCGGCGCGCCCGCGCCGAGCTTCCGGACGAGCTGTTGGACCGCGCCCCACAGCGCCAGCGTGACCACCGCGCCGACGCCGAGCACGAGCAGGCCCTTGCCCGCCAACGCCTCGCCGGCGACGAGATAGATCGCCGCGATCAGAACGGCGTTCAGCGCCAGAATCACGAGCAGACTCTGAAGGGCAAAGCTGGACTTCTTTTCCATGAGAAACACCTTTATGACTATGGCCCCAAAAAATCTCCGGCGTGCCCGTCTGCGGGCGAGCATGAGACCCGGCGCTGTCGTATTGCGTGTGGTTGCCGTTTTTACGAGACGCGCACGACGAACGACGGAAGCGCGCCTCCGGGGGGATCAGACCGGAGCGTCTTCGAGGCTCTTTGTTTGACAAGGGTTCGAGAGGCGCAAAATTACAGGAGAAAAAGGACTTAGCACAAGCGCTTCCCGTTAAGGCATGATGAGGAATCGTTCAAAGACGATCTCGCCGCGTGGTTCCCGGCGCTCCCGGTGCGTCGGGGGCTCGCCGTGAGAGGAGCGTCATCGTCGAAGACGCCTTCATTTCCCGCGAAACCTCCCCCGTGCGGAGTCGAAAGGCCGTCGCCTCACACGCGGCGCGCCGACCGGAATCAAGCGCCGGCGCGGGGGACGAGGAGCGCACGCCGGGATGCCGTTTCTTCCACGCGACGGAAGGCTGCCGCCCGGTGAATCTCGTAGGGGGGCATGGTGCGTTCGGAAGTCGTCGGCCTCGCGAAGAGACGTGATTCGGTTAGCGAAGACGTCGACGCGGCCGGCATTTCGTCGTTTGACCAGAGCCGCGCGACGGGGAGCGGTCCGGCAAAAGAATGGGCCCCCGGGGACAACCGGAGGCCCATGTATGCCGGGCGGACAGGAAACGCATGCCGGATTCGCCCGCCTGCCCGGGTTCATGCGTCGGCAGGGCTCACGCGGATGAGGTCACGTGGTCACGGTGCGCCCTTCCGCCGTATACTGCAGGACGATCTGGCACTCTTTGGTGGCGCCGATGGTGATGGAACGAGAGGCCGAACCCTGTTCGAACGGAACGGTCTTCGAGCCGTGGCGGCGGCTCATCCGGCCGTCGCGCACCGGGCCGTCCCACTCCGTCCCGTAGAGTGTTACGCTGAGGTTCGGAGCCTCTCCCGTTTTGCGCCACGTATAGGTCTCGTCGTCGAAATCGATGAACTGGCCGGCCACGCGGCCCGTGACCACGCCCAGTCGCGAATCAAAGCCCTGGCTTTCCGACGATTCCACTTCCCCTTCGCCGGAGAACTCATATCGGTACTGAAACTCGCCCTGGGTCGGCGAGCCGAGCACCTTGTCGCAGGAACCGACGACTTCGATGTAATGGCTGGTCACTTCGAGGAGGTAGGTTGTCTCCCGGGCTTGGGGGGCGGGGGTCTCGTTGTCTTCCTCCTCGACGCCGGTCATGTTGTCTGTGCAGGCGGTCAGGGCCAGGAAAAGAACGAAGAGGAGCAGCCCGGAGGCGCGATGCAGCATCGTGCGGGAGAGGAGGGACGTCTTTTGTTGCCGTTTCATAATCGTACCTTGCTTGCGGTTCATGGAGCGTTGAAATGCACGAATCAACGATGTTCTCCTCCTAACACAGCATCCGATCGCCAAAGTGATAAGGGGAGCGCAAATTTTTTTCGGGCTTGCGCTTCGTCCGTTACGTACCGCGCGAGGAATCCGAAGAGGCGGGAGAAAAACTCGCGGGACGTGATCGCTCTCGCGTGGTTTTGCTGTTTCTATGCAGGAACGGTGTCTGGAAACGGTGCGTCCGGGCCGTCGCCGCTTCGGAAGGCCCGGCGTTTGCGCGTTTTTCGAGGAGGGCCGGCGGGGTTTCGGCGTCCTGCTTTTCGCTTGAAAAACTTTGCTTTGCGGGGAGGAATCCTTTAATTCCTGCGTTGCTCCCGGCGCAAGAGGGCGGGGGCAGGGACGCCTTTCACCGTATCGATACCCATCATGTCGGGTTCAAAGGATCAAGTGACCGCGTTGCTTGTCGCGATGGGCGGAGGCCGGCCGGAAGCGGCGGGCGCGCTGATGCCGCTGGTCTACGAGGAGCTGCGGGGGTTGGCCCGGCGGCAGCTTCGCGGCGGGCGGGCGGGCGCGACGCTGAACACGACCGCGCTGGTTCACGAAGCATACCTCAAGCTGGTCAATCAGCAGAAGGCGACGTGGAAGGATCGGGCGCATTTCCTTGCGGTGGCCGCCCTGGCGATGCGCCAGATCGTCATCAACTATGTGCATCGGCAACGCGCCCAGAAGCGCGGCGGGGGGATGGTTCCGGCTACGTTCGATGAGGCGCTGATGGGTGGGGGAGGCGCCCGGGCCGAAGCGTTGCTCGCGCTCGATGAAGCGCTGGAACGGCTCGAGGCCATCAGCCCGCGGCAGAGCCGGGTGGTCACGTACCGCTTCTTCGGGGGATTGACGCACGAAGAGATCGCCGGGGCGCTGGAGGTCTCGACGCCCACCGTTCGACGGGACTGGCGCATCGCCAAGGCCTGGTTGCTCAGAGAACTATCAGAAGACGGTTGAACGATGTCCATGACGCCGGAGCGCTGGGAGCAGGTACAGGCCCTTTTTGAAGCCACGCTGGCGCGTCCCGCCGTCGAGCGCGATGCCTACCTGCGTGAGGCCTGCGGGGGCGACGAGGCCCTCTTCCGCGAAGTCGCTACCTTGCTGGAAGCCGACGGGCAGTCCGGGTCGTTTCTGGAGGGCCACGTCCTGGAGGGGATCGACGTGTCGGCATGGGCCGACGATCGCCTGCCGGAGGGAAGCCGGGTCGGGCCTTATCGGCTGCTGCGGCTGGTCGGCGAAGGGGGGATGGGGCTCGTCTATCTGGCCGAGCGGGCCGACGGGGTGTTCGATCAGCAGGTGGCGCTCAAGCTCATCAAGCGGGGGATGGACACCGCGCTGATCGTGCGCCGCTTCGAAGCCGAACGCCGGATCCTGGCCCGACTCCAGCACCCGCACATCGCCCGCCTCCTCGACGGCGGCGTGACGGACGACGGACGGCCCTACTTCGTGATGGAATACGTCGACGGGCAACCCATCGACCGGTACTGCGACGCCCACCACCTGTCCATCGACGCGCGGCTGGATCTCTTCGTGACGGTCTGCAAAGCCGTGCTCTACGCCCATGCCAACCTGGTCGTCCATCGTGATCTGAAGCCGGAAAACATCCTGGTGACATCGGAGGGCACGGTGAAACTCCTCGACTTCGGCATCGCCCGGCTGCTGGAGGAGCGCGAAGACCGCACCCGCCTGACGCAGGCCGGCATGCGGGTGCTCACGCCGGCCTATGCCTCGCCGGAGCAGCTGCGCGGGGAAGTGGTCGGGACCTCGTCGGACATCTACTCGCTGGGGGTGGTGCTCTATGAACTGCTGGCCGGTCAACGCCCGCACGGGGACGCCGCGCCGGCAACCGTCACGACGGAGCCCGAGCGACCCTCGGGTGCGCTGGAGCGCGCCCTGCGGGAGCCCGACACCGCCAAGACGATCAGCCGGGCGCGGGGCACGGAGCCGGGGAAGCTCCGCCGGAAGCTCTCGGGCGACCTCGACGTGATCTGCCTCAAGGCCTTGCGCCCCGAGCCCGAGCGCCGCTACGGGTCGGTGGAGATGTTCTCCGAAGACATCCGGCGGCATCGGACGGGGCTGCCGGTGCGGGCACGGCCCGACACCCTCGGCTACCGGGCGCGAAAGTTCGTCCGGCGACACCGGGCAGGCGTGGCGACGACCGCCGCCGTCGCGCTGCTCGTCTCGACGCTCGTCGGGTTCTATACGGTGCGGCTCTCGCATGAGCGCGACCGGGCGCGGATCGAAGCCGAGAAGGCACAGCAGGTCGCGGCGTTCCTGCAAGAGGTCTTTTCCGTCTCGAACCCATCGGAGAACCTCGGGGAGACGCTGACGGCCCGTGCCTTGCTGGACCGGGGCGCCGAGCGGCTCGAGACCGAACTGGAGGATCAACCGGAAGTGCTGGCCGAGATGCTGGGGGTGATCGGAGACGTTTATTCGGGGCTCGGGATGTACGAAGCCTCCCTGGCGATGTGGGAGAAGGCGCGTGACCGGCGTGTGCAACGCTATGGCGAGGAGCATGCGTCGGTGGCGACGGGTTTGCACAAGATGGGCGAAGCCATGAGGTTGCTGGGCAACGATCAGGCGGCCGATTCCCTCTATCGCCTGTCGCTGGCGATCCTGCGCCGTCTCCCGGAACCGGACCGCGAAGAAGAAGCCGTTCTTTTGACCGATATGGGATTGTCCGCCTATAGCCGGGGCGACTATGTCGCAGCCGAGTCGCTCCATACGGCGTCGTTGGCCGTTCAACGAACCTTGCCCGAAGCCAACCGGGAGGACCTGGCGGCCGGCCTCAACAATCTGGCCCTGGTCTTCACCAGCCTCGGCAAGTACGAAGAAGCCGACTCGCTCTATCAAGAGGTGCTGGACGTCTTGTCTCAAATGTACGGTGAGGTGCATCCCCACATTGCCACGACCCTGAGGAACAGGGCCATCCTGCTCTCGCGGTCCGGGAAGCTTGCGGAGGCGGAAGCTTTGTATCGCGAATCCCTGGCGATGCGGCGCATGCTCTACGAGCCGGATCACCCGCTGATCGCTTCCGTCCTGGCCTCGCTGGCCCGCGTCCTCACGACCCGAAAAGCCTATGACGAAGCCGAGGCGCTGTTTACGGAAGCCCTGTCCATCCAGCGCAAGAGCCTGGGTGACGAGCACCCCGGGACGGTGGCCGTGATCGATGGCCTGTCCCTGCTTTATGCCGAAACGGGCAACTACGAGGCGGCCGACTCGCTCCGCCGCAGGGCCCTCGCCCTGAACCGGAAGCACTTTGGCTCCCGGCACCCACGGGTTGCCGCCGATCTGGCCTCGCTTTCAACGTTGCTTGCCGGGCAGGGCGCCTATGCGGAAGCCTTGAAGGCGCGACGGGAAGCATTGGAAATAGCGCGCACCGTCTACGGGGGGGACCACCCGAATATCGCTCGCGATCTGCACTTTACAGGCGAGTTCCTCACGCACCTCGGGCGCTATGACGAAGCCGAGCCTGTGCTCCGGGACGCCCTTGCCATGCGCATCAGGTTGGGAGGTGAGGAGCAGGCAGGCGTCGCCCGGAGCCGCAGCCGCCTGGCCGAGGTGCTCCTCCGGACCGGGCAGTATGCGGAGGCCGAATCCCTGTTGCACGCCGCCCGCTCCCGCTTCGCGTCGGCCGGTGAAACGGCGGAGGTGCAGCGAGCCGACGAGGACCTTCGCGCGCTCTACCGGGCATGGGGCAAGCCGGAGGCGACGACCGCGCTTCCCGGCTCCTCCTGACCCTGCCGGGCCGCCGGATAGCATGCGACAGCCGCTCTCGATAACGAATCCACCTGGAGCAAGAAACGATGAAAAGCATGATGCCGGCAGCCGTGATGGGTGTGCTGTTCCTCTTTCCGGCTTGCCGGGCCGACTCCGACGCGGACCTCGCTGCCGAAGCGCAACGCGTGCTGGCGATGGAGGATGCCTACGTTCAAGCCGAGATCGACAGCGACGAGGCGGCTCTCCGCCGCATCGTGGACGACCGCTTCGTGTTCAACGCCAGCGACGGAACGACGTCCGGGAAGGAGGACCTGATCCATCTGGCCGCAGGCTGGGACATGACCGGTCAGACGATCTCGGAGCGGAGCGTTGTAGTGGCCGGTGAGACGGCCGTGATTTTTGGGACGACGGAGCTGCGCTTTGCCTCCGAAGGCGGGGGCGAGGAGGTGTCGCGCCTGCGGTACACCGCCACCTATACGAAGGAGCACGGCGCATGGCGTTTTCTGGCCTTGCAGATGACCCGGCGAACACCCGCTCCGTGAACGGCGGAAAAGTCCCGGCGCCCGACGCCTGCAACGGCGCGGCTCCCCTTCCCTAACCGAAAAGATAGACGCTATGACCACACGACCCGGACCCACCGAAGCCGCTCCCTACTTTTTTACCTACATCGACCAGGTCCCGGAGGGCGACCTTTGCGAGATTCTGGAAGCCGGCGGCGCCGAGACGCTCGCGCTCTTTCGCGGCATCTCGGAGCCGCAATCGCTGCGCCGCTACGCGCCGGGCAAATGGAGCATCCGCGACGTGGCCAACCACATCACCGATTGCGAGCGGCTGTTCGTGGGACGCGCGTTCTGGTTTGCCCGGGGGCGCCATGATCCTCTGCCCGGCTTCGATCAGGACGTCGCGGCGGAGGCGGCCCGCGCCGACGACCGACCATGGGAGCGCCACGTGGAGGAGTTCCAGACGGTGCGCGCCGCCACGCTGACGTTCTTCCGGTCGCTCTCGGCGGAAGCCTGGAGCCGAGGCGGCATCGCGAGCGGTCACCCCTTCACCGTGCGCGCGCTGGCCTACGCGACGGCCGGACACGCCATTCATCACACGAAGGTGCTGCGCGAACGTTATCTTCTCCCCAATACGTGACCGCTCCCGAAGTATCCGCTCATGCCCCATGCCATGAAGACCGCGCTCAAACATTTCTCATCATGGTGGTCTTTCGGGCTTGTCTCCGGCGCGCGGATCGCTTGCTGCGTCACGTCGTTCGTAACCGTCTGGGAGTGGATCGAAAACCCCGGCGGCATCTTTCGGGGCGCGGAGGGGACGTTTGTCTACGAGACGGCGATGAGTTGGCCGGCGCCGACCTTCCCGTATGCGGCGGTTGCCGCCTCGGCGATGCATCTCGTGTATTCAGGCATCCGGTCGGCGCGCTCCGTGTAACCGGCGGTATGTCGCCTCGTAGGGGGGGCTTGTTCATCGAATCCGCCCCGCCGTCTTCTCCGGTCCGACGTCGTTCACCGGCCACTGCCGCCTGTGTGTGAGGACCGCGAAGGAAGAAGGGCGGCTTTTCACCCGCCGGGACGTGTACTCGTGGTAACTCCGGGCTTTCGTGAGACTTTTCGGCGCGTTGGCGCGGCTGTTCCATGTGGCGGAAGCTGCGACGTGAGGGAAAGCATGGCCCGGCGCCATCGGATCGGACCACTGCTCCTTTTCAGGAATACATGACTGCTCACTTTCAGGAATACATGAGGGAGGGAATGGACGTGAAAAACATTGTTCGTATGACCGTCGTCGTCTTTGCGCTGACCGCGTTGACGGGATGCGCGAGCACGGGTGTGTTCAATACCGCCAACCTGACCAACGTGGAACTCTCGGGGAAAAATTACCGGGTCGTTGCCACGAACGTGCATGGGGAAGCGTCGGCGGAATATCTCTTCGGCTTCAGTGTGGCGCAGCGCGGGGAGATGCAGACCCTGGCGCTGATCCCGCTCGGCGGAGACCGCCTGTTGTATCAGTCCGCGCTGGAAAACCTGTGGCAAAACTTCGCCGAGGCGCATGGCGACGTCGAGGGGCGGAGCCTGGCGCTGGTCAACGTTCGCTTCGATTCCGACGCGCAAAACGTGCTTTTCTTCTACACGAAGCCGACGATCTCCGTGCGGGCCGACGTCGTGGAGTTCTACAAGTGACGGTTCGTCAGGCGCGCGGAACGCCGCTTCCAGGGTCTTGCCGCCGGGCAATGAGCCGACGCCGACAGTTTCGACGTATGAGAGAATGAGCCCCCCGGTCTGCACCGGCGCAGGGGCTTTCCTCTCAATCAAGCACAGGCGTATCGCAATGGCTATGAACGTTATCGGGACCGGCGTCGGACGCACGGGAACCTACTCCCTGAAGCTCGCCCTCAACCAGCTTGGCCTGGGGCCGTGCCACCACATGGAAGAGGTGCTTCACAACATGCCCGTACAGGTGCCGTTGTGGGCCACAGCCCTGGACGGAAGTCCTGACTGGCAGGAGATTTACGGCGGCTATGAGAGCACTGTCGACTGGCCCACCGCCTGTTTCTTTCGGGAACTGCTCGAGGCCTATCCGGATGCGCGGTTCGTATTGACGCACCGCAGTCCGGAAAGCTGGGCGGACAGTTTTGGAAGCACGATCTACCGCTTGATCGCCGGCAGGGATGAGGCGCCGCCGGAAATGAAAGCGTGGCTTGACATGGCCTCCGGCGTCATAGCCCGAACGGGCTTCCCCGACGGGCTGAGCCGGGAGGGTCTGATGCAGGCCTTCATGGCGCATAATGAGGCGGTCAAGCGCGCCATCCCGGCCGACCGGCTGCTCGTCTATCAGGTCAAAGAGGGGTGGGAGCCCCTCTGCGCCTTCCTGGGCGTGCCCGTCCCCGACACCCCCTTCCCGCGCTCCAACGACCGGGCGGAGTTCTGGGACCGGGTTGCGGGAAAGATCTGAGGCGGGTTGACGGAAGGGATGCGTCCGCGCGTGTTTTCCCGATCCGGACGGGATGCGCCGGACCGGCAAGTATGGCGCGCGTGCGGGCTTCCCATCTGAATGCGCCGGGCGACCGGAGCCACGTTCGCCTGTGGACGCGCGCTTCCGCCGAATAGCCTTTCCGCATCTCTCCGCTCGCGCCTCTTCCAAAGCCCGGACGCGCATCGAGCCCTCCGGGAGCAACACCTCTTCCCCGGAAGCAGCGCCTCTTCCCGTTGCCCCGAGATACGGCGGCCTTTCCGTGATGACCTGGTTCGTGGGAAAACGTCGTATAGAGGGGAAAGGTGTCTCCGGGAAGGCCTGCCCGTCCGTCGGTTCGCCGCCGTTCGCCCGTCCCGTGTCGCTCGGGGAGCGCCCCGTTCCTCTCCTTCCTCTCACGCGTCCGCGATCCACGTCGCGGGCGGAAGCCACGGAGAAAAGCCATGACCGCCACCAGGGAAGTCGCCCGCTTCGGGCCGTTCAAGGATTACATCGCCAACGGCGTACGGGTCGGTGATGCGCTCTATCTCTCGGGACAGGTGAGCCTCGACGACGAGGGCGCCCTCGTGGGCGCGGGCGACCTCGCCGCGCAGGTGCGGCGGGCGTACGTCAACGTCGCCGAGGTGCTGTCCCGCTTCGGCGCGACGATGGACGACGTCGCCGACGAGATGTGGCTCGTGACGGACATGCAGAACACGATGACGAACCTCGAGACCCTGTTTGGAATCCGCGCCGAGGCCTACGGGAAAGCGCCCGAAGTCTCGCAGACGCTGGTGCAGGTCGCCGGGCTGGTGATGCCCGAGTTGCTCATCGAGATCAAGTGCATCGCGCACCTGTGACGCGGAAACCCCCGCCCGCATCATCCGGGCGAACGGCATACAGCCTGTGTGTGCGGCTGTCACGACGACGGCCCCTTTCGCCGGGGCCGCGCTCTTAAGCAACGGTCTGGGATGCCTGCTTGCAGCCCGGCATGAGACGAGACCCCCTGGCGAGGGCAAGGGATCGGACCGTTTCTAACCTTTCCACCCGTGAGGCAACCCCTATGAAACATCCCCTATCCCTCCTGCTTGCCGTGTTGATCGGCATGGCTATGGCGATGCCCGCTCAGGCGCGCCAGAACGACATGGCTCAGACCTGGGAAATGCAGCCCAGGATGGGCCACACCGAAGCGCTTCAGACGGCGCTTGCAAATCATGTCCGGTGGCGTCAGGAGCACGAAGACCCCTGGACCTGGACCGTTTTCGAGGTGATTACCGGGCCGACAGTCGGAACGCTCATCGCTCGCTCCGGTCAACACACCTGGGCCGACTTCGACACGTATCGGACGTGGGAGCACGGAGCGGCAGCCAACCGGCACTACGAGACGACGGTGGCGCCTCACCTGGCCGCCATCCGGTCGGCCATCACGATGGGAGACGAGGAAAACATATACTGGCCCGAGGATCCCGCCGAGGTACGGGTCCTCAACGTGATCGGCTTTGACGTTCGCCCCGGCATGATGGAGCAGTTCGTCGAGGGCGTCGGCGCCTATCACAAGGCCATCGTCGAAAACGATTTCCCCGCCTATCATTACGTGGACTATAATGTGAGCGGGGATACGCACGATGCGTTCCTCGTCATCCCCGGAGGCTCCATGGCCGACTTCGCCCGTCCGGAGAAGACGGTCGAGCAGTTGATGGTGGAGGTGCATGGCGAGAAGGCGTTCAAAGCGCTGCAGAAGAGTTTCGATGCCGCCGTCGAGAACGCGGAGAGCATCATGCTCGTCCATCGTCCCGACCTCTCGATCGTCGGGGCGGGCGCCATGGCGACCGGCAATTAGCGCGTGGTCCTCCGCTTCGACCTTCTTTCTCGAAACCAGCCGAACTTTCGGCCCCGGCCCGGGTGAGCCTCGCGCTTGCCCGGGTCGTTTTCGTTGGGGAAGTCCGAAGCGGATTTTCGGCGCGTTTTTCGTACCATGACGTTTGCCGTTCTTCGGACCGGATCCGTTTCACTTTTCGGGCAGGACGATCATGAGCGACGCACGAGACGACGGGATGCATTTCCGCACGTGCAATCTGTGCGAGGCCATGTGCGGCCTTGCCGTCGAGGTGGAGGGAGGGCGCATCCGCCGCATCGCCGGGGACAAGGCGGACCCGTTCAGCCGGGGGCACGTCTGTCCGAAGGCGGTTGCGCTCCGGGACGTGCACGAGGACCCCGACCGGCTGCGCCGTCCGCTCCGCCGGACCGCGGGCGGCTGGGAGGCGGTCTCGTGGGAAGAGGCCTTCGACGAGGCCGCCGCGCGGCTCCGGGAGGTGCAGGCGAGGCACGGCCGTGACGCCGTCGGCGTGTATCTGGGCAACCCCACGGTGCATCACCTCGGCGCGATGCTCTTCGCCCCGCCCTTCGTCCGCTCGCTGCGCACGCGCAACCGTTTCTCCGCGACCTCCGTCGATCAGTTGCCCCACCATTACGCCGCCCACTTCATGTTCGGGCACCCGCTTTTGATCCCGGTGCCCGACGTTGACCGGACCGGCTTCTTTCTCATTCTCGGCGCGAACCCCGCCGCGTCGAACGGCAGCCTGATGACGGCGCCCGGCATGCGGCGGCGGCTGCGCGACCTCCGGGAACGCGGCGGCACGGTGGTGGTGGTGGACCCGCGCCGGAGCGAGACCGCCGCGCTGGCCGACGCGCACCATTTCATCCGCCCGGGCACGGATGCCCTCTTCCTTCTGGCGATGCTCCACACCCTTTTCGCCGAGGGCCTCGTTCGGCCCGGGCGGCTTGCCGGGTTCACCGACGGCACGGCGCGCATCGAGGCGCTCGCGGCGTCGTTCCCCCCGGAGCGCGTCGCGGAGCGGACGGGCATCGACGCCGCCGCCGTGCGAGAGCTGGCGCGGGCGTTCGCCTCGGCCGAGCGCGCCGTGTGCTACGGCCGCATCGGCGTCTCCACGCAGGCTTTCGGCGCGGTGTGTCAGTGGCTCATCAACGTGGTCAACGTCGTCACGGGCAACCTCGACCGTCCGGGCGGCGCGATGTTCACCACGCCTGCCGTGGACGTGGTGCGGCAGGCAAAGGGGCGGCGTCCGGGGCGGTGGAAGAGCCGCGTGCGGGGGCTGCCGGAGTTCGGCGGC
Organism: Rhodothermales bacterium; assembly: GCA_026984335.1. Taxonomy (GTDB): domain Bacteria; phylum Bacteroidota; class Rhodothermia; order Rhodothermales; family ISCAR-4553; genus JALSSK01. The sequence goes on along the minus strand of JALSSK010000502.1, from coordinate 6,420 downwards.
GAGCTTCCCGTGGCGACGCTCGCCGAGGAGATCCTCACCGGGGGCGAAGGGCAGATCCGGGCGCTCGTCACCTTCGCCGGCAACCCGGTGCTCTCCACGCCCAACGGCGCCGGGCTCGAAGGCGCGCTGCCGAAGCTCGACTTCATGCTGTCCATCGACCCGTATCTCAACGAGACCACCCGCCACGCCCACCTCATCCTCCCGCCCGCCGGCGCGCTCGAATCGGCGCACTACGACCTCGTCTTTCACCTCCTCGCCGTGCGAAACACCGCGAAGTATTCGCCCGCGCTCTTCGAGCCGGAACCGGGCGCGAAGTACGACTGGGAGATCCTTCGGGAACTGCGGAAGCGGATGGAGGCGGGCAGGCGTCCGAAGCGCGTGGGCGCGTGGATCCGGCGCAAGGTTCAGGATCGGATGACGCCGGAGCGGATGCTCGACCTCGGGCTCCGGCTCGGGCCCTACGGCGTGTGGGGCGGGCGGAAGCTTTCGCGGGAGGGACTGAGCCTGAAACGGTTGAAACGCCGGCCGCACGGCGTCGACCTGGGGCCGCTCGCGCCGCGCCTGCCGGAGCGGCTGCACACGCCCGACCGCCGCATTCACCTCGCCCCGGAGGCGCTCGCCGAAGACGTGAAGCGCGTCGAGGCCGAGCTTCTGGCGACGGAGGCGGACGTCGGGTTCGATCTCACGCTGATCGGCCGGCGGCAGCTCCGGAGCAACAACTCGTGGATGCACAACGTGGAGCGGCTGGTGAAGGGGAAGGAGCGCTGTACGTTGCTCATCCACCCGAGCGATGCGGAGGCGCGCGGCATCCGGTCGGGGCAGCCGGTGGAGGTGCGCTCGCGCGTGGGCGCGGTGGTGCTCCCCGCCGAGGTGAGCGACGAGGTGATGCCGGGTGTGGTGAGCATCCCCCACGGATGGGGGCACCACCGCCCGGGCGTGCGCCTGCGCGTGGCCGAGCGACGCCCCGGCGTGAGCCTCAACGACCTGACCGACGACCGCCTCGTCGACCCCCTCTGCGGCACGGCCGCCTTCAGCAACGCGCGCGTGGCCGTGCGCCTGCGCGAACCCGAGCCCGCGTGAATCCCGCCTTTTTCGGACCCAACCCGAGCACCCGATGAAACCCATTACGCTGAACGAAGACGAACTCCGCCGTTTCGCGGCGCACCCGGACGACGGTCCCGTGGTGATGATCAACCTTCTGCGTTTCCGGCCCACGACCGACGCCGGCGAGAGCGGCGAGGCGGCGTATGCGCGGTATGCCCGGCGGGCCCTGCCGTTCGTGGCGCAGGTGGGCGGGCGGTTGCTGTGGCAGGGCAAGGCGGATCAACTCCTCATCGGAGGCGAAGCGGACCGGTGGGACCGCGTGCTGATGGTCGCGTACCCGTCCCGCGCGGCGTTCCTGGAGATGGTCGCCATGCCCGGGTTTCAGGCGACGCAGGAGGACCGCGTGGCGGCGCTCGAGAGCACCGTGCTCATCGCCGCGACGATGGAGCGGAGCGCCCTCGACGAAGGCTGAGAGGCGTCGTCCGCGTGCGAACCTTTGCGCCGCGCCGGGCGTATGTCCCGCCCGCGTTGCCGGACCCGCCGTCGGGAGACCGGACATCGTTTTACCGAATATGCATGGCCCGCCGCAGGAGAAGGCAGGGCTTTTTGCATATTTTGAAAAGTCGCCGTTTACGCAGCCGAATCGAACACCCGCAAGCTTTCACGCCATGGCCGGATATTCATTTCAGGAAATCGAGGAGAAGTGGCAGCGATACTGGGAGGCGCACAAAACCTTCCACGTGCCGCGCGACGTCGATCAGCGCAAGCACAAGTTTTACGTGCTCGACATGTTTCCGTATCCGAGCGGCGTGGGGCTGCACGTGGGCCATCCGCTCGGATACATCGCCACGGACATCGTGGCGCGGTACAAGCGCATGCGCGGCTTCAACGTGCTCCACCCGATCGGCTTCGACGCCTTCGGGCTGCCCGCCGAGCAGTACGCCGTCGAGCATGGCGTGCACCCGCGCATCACCACGGAGCAGAACATCGCGAACATGATCCGGCAGCTCAAGGCCCTCGGGCTGAGCTATGACTGGGACCGGATGATCTCCACCACCGACCCGAAGTATTTCAAGTGGACGCAGTGGATCTTCCTCCAGATGTTCAAGAGCTATTTCGACGAGGAGGAACAGAGGGCGAAGCCGATCGAGCACCTCATCGAACGGCTGCGGAAGGAACGGCCGGACTGGGACGAGATGACCCCGGCGGCGCAGGAGGAGATCCTTCAGCAATACCGGCTGGCGTACGTGGCCGAGGCGCCGGTGAACTGGTGTCCGGCCCTCGGCACGGTGTTGGCGAACGAGGAGGTGACCAACGAGGGCCGGAGCGAGCGCGGCAACTATCCCGTGTACAAACGTCCGCTCCGGCAGTGGATGCTTCGCATCACCGCATACGCCGAGCGCCTCGAAAAGGACCTCGCGCTCGTGGACTGGCCCGAGCCCATCAAGCTCATGCAGCGGAACTGGATCGGGCGCAGCGAAGGGGCGAACATCGACTTCCCCGTGCCCGGAAAGGAAGAGCGGATCCGCGTCTTCACCACGCGCCCGGACACCATCTTCGGCGCGACGTACATGGTGCTCGCGCCCGAGCATCCGCTCGTCGGGAAGCTGACGGCCGAGGCCTGGCCCGAGGGCACGCCGGAGCGGTGGACGGGCGGCGCGCCGACGCCGAAGGAGGCCGTCGAGGCATACCGGCGCGCGGCCGAGGCGAAGTCGGACGTGGAGCGGCAGATGGAGTCCCGGGAGAAGACGGGCGTCTTCGTCGGTACGTTCGCGCGCAACCCGGCCACGGGCAAGGACCTCCCCGTCTTCATCGCCGACTACGTGCTCATGGGCTACGGCACGGGGGCCATCATGGCCGTGCCGGGGCAGGACGAGCGCGACTGGGAGTTCGCCGAAGCCTTCGGGTTGCCCATCATCCGCACCGTGCAGCCGCCGCCGGACTTCGAGGGCAAGGCGTACACGGGCGACGGCCCGGCCATCAACAGCGGCTTCCTCAATGGACTTCGCATGGCCGAGGCCAAAGAAAAAATCATCGCGTGGCTGGAGGAGCACGGCTACGGCGAGCGGGCCGTCAACTACAAGCTTCGCGACTGGCTCTTCTCGCGGCAACGGTACTGGGGCGAGCCGTTCCCGATCCTCTATGCGCCCGACGGACGCATCGTGCCGGTGGACGAGGAGGACCTGCCGGTGCCGTTGCCCGAGATGGAGGACTTCCGGCCCTCCGCCGGCGACGACCCGGATGCCCCGCCGCGCCCGCCGCTGAGCCGCGCCCCGGAGTCGTGGCGCTTCGTCGAGAAGGACGGCGTGCGATACGAGCGCGAGTACAACACGATGCCGCAGTGGGCCGGCTCGTGCTGGTATTACCTGCGGTTCATCGACAACGAGAACGACGAGCGCTTCGTCGATCCGGCGTTGGAACGGTACTGGATGACGCCTCGCGGCGTGGACCTCTACGTGGGCGGCGCCGAGCACGCCGTGCTCCACCTGCTCTATGCCCGTTTCTGGCACAAGGTGCTCTATGACCTCGGGCACGTGTCCACGCCGGAGCCGTTCGGGAAGCTGTTCAACCAGGGCTACATTCAGGCTTATGCGTACCGGGACCGGCGCGGCGTGGCCGTCCCTGCCGAGGAGGTCGTCGATCAGGAGGGGCGTCCGGCTACCGAGGTGCAAGATCAGCCCGGACGCCGCTTTTTCTACAAAGGCGAGCCGGTCACGCAGGAGTACGGCAAGATGGGCAAGAGCCTGAAGAACGCCGTCAGCCCGGACGAGGTCAACGAGCAGTACGGCTGCGACACGCTTCGTCTCTACGAGATGTACCTCGGCCCGCTCGAAGCCTCGAAGCCGTGGAACACCCGGGACATCGTGGGGGTGCACCGCTTCCTCCGGCGCGTCTGGCGCAACTTCGTCGACGACCGCACGGACGCGCTCCTCGTGACCGACGCCGCGCCGCCGGAGGCGCTCCTGCGCACGCTCCACAAGACCATCGCGCGCGTGACGGAGGATCTGGAGCGGCTGAGCTTCAACACGGCCATCGCCGCGATGATCGAGATGAACAACGAGCTCGTGAAGCTCGAGGCGATCCCGCGCGCCGTGGCCGAGCCGTTCGTGCTCCTGCTGGCCCCCTTCGCGCCGCACGTCGCCGAGGAACTGTGGCAACGGATGGGGCGCGAGGCGTCGCTGGCCTATGAGCCGTGGCCCGAGGCCGACGAGCGATATCTCCGGGAAAACACCGTCAAGATCGCCGTGCAGGTCAACGGTAAGATGCGGGCGACGATCACCGTGCCGGCCGGAGCGGACAAGGAGACCGTGCTCGCCGCCGCCCGCGCCCACGAGAACGTGGCCCGCCACCTCGACGGCAAGAGCCTCCGCCGCGAGATCTACGTGCCGGGGCGCATCGTCAACTTCGTCGTCGGATGACCCGCACCGCCGCGTCGCTCCCGAAAACCTTCCCCGAACCATGACCCATCCCCGCCTCGACGTGCTCGCGCTCGCCGCGCATCCGGACGACGTCGAGCTGTGCGCGGGCGGCACGGTCTGCCTGCTGGTGCGGCAGGGCTATGCCGTCGGCATCGTCGACTTCACGCGGGGCGAGCTCGGCTCGCGGGGCACGCCGGAGCAGCGCCTGGAGGAGGCCGCCGAAGCCGCCGCCGTCCTCGGCCTGACCGCGCGCGAGAACCTCGGCCTTCCCGACGGCGACATCGCGCAGACGAAAGAGAACCGGGAAAAGGTCATCCGGATGATCCGCCGGCACCGCCCGCACCTCCTCCTCGTCAACGCGCCCGAGTGCCGTCATCCCGACCACTGCGCCGCCGCGAAGCTCGCCACCGACGCCGCCTTCTATGCGGGGCTGCGGAAGGTGGTCACCCGCGAGGACGACGGCGCGGAACAGGAGCCGTGGCGGCCCCACCACATCCTCCACTACATGCAGGCCGTGCCCTTCACGCCGACGTTCGTCGTGGACGTGACGGAGACGTGGGAGCAGCGCATCGAGGCGATCCGGGCGTTCCGCTCGCAGTTCTTCAACCCGGACTACGTGGCGGAAAAGGATGAGCCGGAGACGTACGTCTCGAACCCCGACTTTTTCCGGTGGATCGAGGCGCGGGCGCGGACGTACGGCTATCAGGTCGGCGCGACGTACGGAGAGCCGTTCCTCTATCGCGGCGGTCCCGTCGGCGTGGACGACCTCATGGCCGCGCTCGGGCGGGAGAGGCCCTTTCGCTAAAGCGGCGGCGCGGGAGGACGGCTAGAGCCAGATGAACGCGTCATCGTTCTCCTCCTCCGAACGCCGCGAGATCCGAACGGGGACGAGTTGCCCCGGTCCCACGTATTCCCGGAAGAAGGGCTCCGGGAGCGCCTGCTTTTTCGCTTCCATCGTCTCGGTTTCCATCGTCTGGGTCTCCCTTGTTTCCGTTGCGGCCTCCTCCTCCGTAGCTTCCACCGTTTCGGTCATCGGCTCGGGTTCGGACGTTTTCGACTCCGTTCCTCGTTCGGGGCGCTCCGTCTTCGTTTCGGATGCCGGCGCGGCTTTGGTTTTCGGCGCGGCTTTGGTTTTCGGCGCGGCTTCGGTTTTCGGCGCGGCTTTGGTTTTCGGCGCGGCTTCGGTTTTCGGCATCTCCTTCGGCGGCGTGAACATCTGTGCGGGCACGGGCGGCGCAGTCCTGACGGGCGTTCGCTCGCGCGGCGTTGCGGGCGTCGGGGCCGGCGGGGCGATTTTGACTTTGCGGGGAGGGGCCTCGGTCGTGCGGCGCGTCCGGATGCGATGGACGAGGTACGCCGCCGCGGCCATGAGCAGCGAGGTGAACGTGCAGGCGAGCACGACGGTGAAAAAGAGAGGAACGGGTTCCATGGCGAGCATGCGGGATAGAGAGAACATCGAACCGGAGTGGAAGGCAAGCCGCGTGCCCACTTTTGCAGGGGGCGTTAGAGGCCGAAAAACGGCGGTTGCTTCTCGTCAGGAGACGGGAAGCGGGGTGCGCGGTTCATTCTGAGACTCTCAGGACTCCCCGAGCGGTTCGGGTGCGGCTCACACCGGGTGCGGGCTCACACTTCGTCGAGGGCGTACGAGAGGAACTCTTCGGCGGTCTGGAACGGGCGGCCGTCCGGCACCACGATGGCCGAGACCGAATGCAAGAGATGGTCGGCCTGTTGCGGCGTATCCTGGCGCAACCGGTTCTTGAGTTGGGAGAAGAAATTCTGTGCTTCCTCGGGACGGCTGTTTGCCAGGAGCACCACGAGGCGCTCCTGCTCCATGTCCGCAAGCATGGCATCCTGTTCCCGGAGCGACTCGCTCACCAGATCGAGGATGAACTCGAACTCGAACGGGCGCGCGGTCTTCTGGTTGGTCCGGTCCATGCGCATGGCCAGCAACAGGAAC
>JALSSK010000501.1 GCA_026984335.1 Rhodothermales bacterium | reverse complement strand
TCTACGGCATCGGGCTGCTGATCACGGGCAAACCGGGCATCGGGAAGAGCGAGGTGGCGCTCGATCTCGTCGAACGCGGACACCGGCTCGTGGCGGACGACGTGGTGATCGTGACGAAGAAGGACGCGCAGGTGTTGATGGGCTCGGGCACGGAACTCGTCCAACACTTCATGGAGATCCGGGGCCTCGGCCTGATCGACGTGCGCGCCATGTTCGGCATCCGCGCCATTCGGTTCCAGAAGCGCGTGGAGGTGATCGTCAGCCTCCATCCGTGGAACCGGGACGAGGAGTATACCCGCCTCGGCATGGTCGATGAGACGCGGGACATCCTCGGCGTGGAGTTGCCGCTGGTGAAGCTGCCCATCACGCCGGGCAAGAACGTGACGGTGCTGTGCGAGGTGATCGCGATGAACCACCTCCTCCGCCACTATGGATACGACCCCGCCGAGGTGTTCGCCGAGCGGCTGGCCGAGCGCATCCGCAAGAAATCCGCCCCCGTCCCGACGCGCGGCATCGAGTACTTCGAGCACGACTACGAATAGGCCGGCGGCGGCCGGGCGGCCTGCTCAGAACGCCCGGTCGGGGCGGATGCGCATCACCCACGTGTCGAACGGAAGCGTCTCGTCGCCGACGAGGCTCCGGCGCGCGGAGGAGGCTTCGGCGCGGGTCTCGAACTGCCCGACGACGACGCGATAGCTGAGACGACCCTTGAACAGCACGCCCAGCACCCCGACGCGCAACTTTTTCTCATGAAACTGCGCGGCGATCTCCCGGGCCCGGCGGCGGCTCGTCTCGATGGCGACGACCATCGTATAGCCCCCTTCGGTGAGTTCGATGGGGTCGTGCCCGTAGAGACGACGGTCCGGAACGGGCAGCGGCGGCCGTTCGAGCGGCGTCGGCGGAGCGGTCGCTTCCCTCTCGGGCTCCGCCACGATGCGGCGTTCTTCGGCCGGCAGCGCGCGCGGCCTCGTCGCGGCGTCCGGAGGCCTCTCTCCGGCCCCATCCTCGGCGCGTGGCGGCGGCTCCCGCACCTCCGGGTCGGCTTCGGCCGGTTTGGAGCGGGGGAAGAGGCCGGCCAGGTTGATCTTGTCGAGGCTGATCTTGTCGAGCGGCACGCGGTCGATGGAGAGGCCGCCCCACAGGAGCAGGCCCGCGAGCATCGCCGCCGCCAGACGCCGGAGCCGCCGACGTTTGCGGAAAGCGCGCCCGCCGAGCCGCCACAGACGGGCGGTGTGATCGGCGCTCCCGGAGGCCAGGCGCGTCCCGTCCGGGCTGAAGGCGACGGACATCACGGCGCCGGTGTGCCCCTTGAGACGGGTGAGAAGCCGTCCGCGCCGGGCGTCCCACAGGCGCACGGTCTGGTCGCGCGCGGCGCTGGCCAAGCGCGCGCCGTCCGGGCTGAAGGCGACGGACATGACCCAGTCGGAGTGGCCGGTGAGCTTGTGACGGAGGCGGCCCGTCTTCACCTCCCAGATGCGAACGGCGCCGTCGACGCCGCCCGAGGCGAGCTTCGCGCCGTCCGGGCTGAAGGCGACGGAGGGGATGTAGCCGGCATGCCCTTCGAGCCGGTGGAGGAGGCGGCCCGTCTTCACCTCCCAGATGCGAACGGCGCCGTCGGCGCTTCCGGAGGCGAGCTTCGCGCCGTCCGGGCTGAAGGAGACCGAGAGAACGTAGCCCGTATGCTGCCCGAGGGTGCGCAGGAGCCGCCCCGTCTTCGCGTGCCAGATGTGCACGGCCCCGTCCATTGCGCCGGAGGCAAGCGCATCGCCCTCGCGGCTGTACGCGACGGAGAGGACGTAGCCCGTGTGCGCCCGAATGGTGCGCAGGAGCCGCTCCGTCTCCACCTCCCAGATGCGGATCGCGCCGTCGACGCACCCCGAGGCGAGGTACACACCGCCGGGGCGAAACGACACCGAGCGCGCGGACGGCCCCTTGAGCAGATGCGCGGGGCGGCCCGTCTTGACGTCCCAGATGCGGATCGCGCGATCCTTGCACGCCGTCGCCAGGCGGCGTCCGCCCGGCCCGAAGCCCACGGCCTCGACGGCTTCGGCATGGCTGAGCAGAAGCGCCGGCGGCCCTTCGTCCGGCGGCGGCTCCGGCCCTCCCGGCGCTTCTGCCCGCGACGGCGGCGCGGCAGTGGCGCGGGGCGGCTGAAGCGCGGCGGCAAGGTCGGCGGCCCGCATAAAACGTTCGTTCGGGTCTTTGGCCAGACATCGGCCCACAACCTCGGCCAGCCACGACGGCGCGTCGTCCCGGAGTTCCCGGAGCGAAGGCGGCGGCTCTTCGAGGATGCGCCGAAGAAGCGCCGTCAGGCCCGTCAGGCTCTCGTCCGTCCGCACGAAAGGCACCCGCCCGGTCAGGCATTCGAAAAGGACGACGCCCACGCTGTAGAGGTCCGAGCGCCCGTCCATGGGCCGTCCGTCCGCCTGCTCGGGACTCATGTACTCCGGCGTGCCGAGCGTCCCCCGCGAGAGACGCGGGAGCGAGGCCGTGAAGGCGATGCCGAAGTCCGTAACCACGGCCCTGCCCTCCGGCCCGAGGATGATGTTCGCCGCCTTGACGTCGCGGTGGATGATGTGGTGGGCATGGACGTGCTCGAGCGCCTCGGACACCTCCACCCCCACCCGGATCACCTCTTCGACGGACAACGGCCCGCGCGCCCTGAGCACCTGCTCGAGGTTGTCCCCCTCGACGAACTCCATCACCAGAAAGGGGAAGTCGCCCTCCGCGTCGGCGTCGAAGACCGAGGCCACGCCGGGATGCTTCAGCCGCGCCAGCATCCGCGCCTCGCGCTTGAAACGTTCGAGCGACTCGGGGTGCTCGCGGAGCCCCGGCGGCAACACCTTGAGCGCCACCCACCGGTCCAGCCGAACGTCGCGGGCCTTGTACACGGCCCCCATGCTCCCGCTGCCGATTTTTTCCCGGACGTCGTAACGACGGAAAACGGGTGTTCGTATCGTTTCTGCCATCGCTTCTTCTGTCAGTGTACAACGCAGTGTACACGCCGGACTACCTTCCCCCGATGCCTTTCCATGCCTCTCAAGCTTTCGGCCAAGCCGGGACGATGTTTCGTCGTCGCGCTCCTCTCCGCCGACGCGACCCCGTTTTTCCCGCAAGAAAGATGCCCGGCGCCCCTCCATGAAAGGTATCCTTCCGCGGCATTCTTACAAGTCCAAAGCGCATCGCACCCCGAAAATCCTCTTTCTCCGGAGGAGATGGACCGGGCGCGCGGCCCGTCTCATGGGCGCCTGCTCCGCCCGCGGCGCTCCCGAACGCGGGCCTGAATCCGCTCGGCAATGCGGGGATAATGGGTCAGCACGCGGCTGAACATGGCGCGGTCGAGCCGGTAAAGGACGCCGTACGCAGCGGCGCGCACGCCGGCCGAGCGCGGTTCGTCGAGCGCGAAGAGCGCCGTCACGAGGGCTTCGAGGGCGTCGAGCGGCGTCTCTTTCCAGAAACCCGGAATGAGTTCGAGGGGCATGATCAACGCCGGAAGCGTAGCGCCGATGCCGACGAGGCGATCCCACGTGTGCTGAAGGACGGCTTGCTTCGCTTCGGTCATCGGCGGCGGCGGGCAAGGCGGAGAGGCCTCCAGGATAGAGCGACCACGCTCGGTTGCCGGCCCGCATGACCCGAACGCCCTTTCTCTCGCACACCGGGATCCACACAGAGAGCCCGACGCCCCAATCGTGCGCGCCGGGCTCTCTCACCATGGAGGCGCCGGTTCGCGGATCCGGCGTCCTGGGGCCGAGGGATCACCCCGGGAGCCTCCGCGCTCCGGCTTCTTCCTGTCGCTCCACGGCCTAGATACGCATTCCCGTGCCCTGTGAATGCCGGGTATCTTCCGAATCGAAGGTCAGTTTTCCTGTATGCCCCATGTAGGGCCGAACCCTACGCCCAAGACCCCGGACGGCAAAGGCCCGGCCTTACGGGGCCGAGCCTTTGCTCAGAGAACGTACCGCCAGGATTTATTGATTGCTTTATTGTCACGGACCGTCTCTCTGATCCGTGTATCGCTCCGAAAGCGGCGGACTTAAATTTTGCGCGTCGAACGTCGGGACGTTTGACGTTCTATCGTTTTCAAACGATCTGATCCGGCCCGAATTCGAGGACGGGGCCGCGATAGCGGAAGAGCTTCTGAAGGATCCGGACCAGCGTCGGCGACTGCCTCCGGACGTACCACTGGTCGGCGGCGCGGCGCACGCCGAGGCCGTACGTCGGGTACGGGTGGATGGTGTCGGCGATCTGCCGGAGGGTGACGCCGTTGCGCATCGCCAGAGCCAGCTCGCCGATCATCTCGCCCGCGCTCGCGCCGAGGATGCTCGCCCCGAGGATCCTCCCGTTCTTCTTCGCGAACACCTTGATCCACCCGGTCGTCTCGACGTCGGTCACGGCCCGGTCGATCTTCGAGAACGGGAAGCGAAAAACCTCGAACGGCGTCCCGCGCCCGGCGAGCGCCGCCTCCGTCGCGCCGACGTGGGCCAGCTCGGGATCGGTGTACGTCACCCACGGCACGTGCTTCGTGTCGATCTTCATCGGGATCTTGAGGAGCGCGTTCGTCACGGCGACCCTGGCCATGTGCTCGCTCATGTGGGTGAACTGATAGCGCCCCGTCACGTCGCCGACGGCATAGATGTGCCGGTGGTTCGTCCGGCACCGGTCGTTCACCGTGACGCCGTGCCGGGTGAAGGCGACGCCCGCCGCCTCGAGGCCCAGGCCGTCGACGTTGGCGCGGCGGCCCGTGGCCATGAGCACGGCGTCGGCGCGGACCTCGCGGCGCGCCCCCTCCCGCTCCACCGTGATGACGACTTCGCCGCCCTCCCGCACGATCCGTTTCACGCCCGCGCCGAGCACGCACCGCACGCCCTCCGCTTCGAGCGTCTCGCGGAGAAGAGCGGCGAGCTCCTCGTCGTCCCGCGCGAGCAGGCGCGGCAGCATGTCGATCACCGTCACCTCGCTCCCGAGGCGGGCGAAGGCCTGCGCCATCTCCGTCCCGATGGGACCGCCGCCGACGACGGCCAGCCGCCCCGGCAGCGCGTCGAGCTCGAAGAGCGTCTCGTTCGTCAGGTGCGGCGTCTCCTTCAGCCCGTCGATGGGCGGGACGAAGGCGCTCGCCCCCGCCGCGATCACGAAGAACCGCCCCGTGGCGCGGTCCGAGCCCCCGTCGCGTGCGATCTCGACGGTGTGCGCGTCGAGGAAACGGGCCGCGCCGGTGCGGACCTCGACGCCCATCTTCTCGTAGATCTCCGGCGCGTCGGCTTCCTCATACACGGCCTGCCGAACCGCGCGGAGGTGCGTCATCACCCGGGCGAAGTCCACCCGCACCGGCGCGTCGGAGAGCCCGAAGCGCCCGGCGTTCCGAAGGTGGTGGGCGATCCCGGCGGATTTGAGGAGCGTTTTGCTCGGCACACAGCCGGTCCACGTGCAGTCCCCGCCGAGGCGCGCGCGCTCGATCATCAGCGTCTTCGCCCCGAAGGTCGCGCCCATGCCGGAGGCGGTCAGCCCGGCGGCCCCGCCCCCGATCACGATCAGGTCATAGTCGTACGTCATGCGTCAGGCCCCCTTCACTTGCGCGCGGATCTTCTTCGCGGTGGAATAGATGCCGAAGGCGATCATCCCGGCGATCACGCCGTAAACCCAGAAGGGGATGTTCCGCCCGGCCACGAGCAGGTAAAGATAGGCGGAGACGAAAAAGAACGAAGCCGAAAGCGCCGGCAACGCCGCCGACTTCTTCCGGCGAACGTTGCGAACGAGCCATCCCACCGAGAGGGTAAAGAACGGGATCGCGCCCACGTAGATGCTTCCGAAAATGAAGGGGTTGACCCCGTACCGGTCGCCCAGCCCGAGGAACCAATGCCGTATTATGTGCCAGTCCATGATCTCACGTGTCTGTGGGGAAAAACGACGCGCAGGCGCGCGGCAATCCTCGAACGCCTCCGAACCCGAAAACCTGGCTTCCGGCGTGCGGACATCGGGGCTTGGTTGCCGCATGGAGGATTTCGTTTCAGGAAAGTTCCCGGACGATCCATAGCCCAAACCGCTGATTTTTTCGCCGAATCGGGATGAAGGCGGTTGGGTTGTTTGCCTCCGGCTCGCTATCTTGTTCGGATCGTCCCGTTTCCACTCCTGCCTGACTACACCGCTGTGGAATCCCTTCCCTCCAACCAGTCCGTCGACGAACTGGTCGAACACCTGCTCCGTGATCAGGATTTTCTTCTCTCCAAGGAGATCAAACACAAAGTCGAGGAGCTAAACCAGTTGCTCGTCAAAGCGCAGAGCCAGAAGCTCAAGGTGGACCTCGAGGTCTCCCGGTTCGACATCCCCAGCGGCGGCACGGTGGCCTACCTCGACGTGAAGCTCTTCAAGCAGATCTGAGCAACGGATCAGGCCGCCCCTGGTGCAGGATCGCCGAACCGGCATCCATGCCCCCATTCCTTCCGAAGCGAGCGCTGCTTCAGCGGCGTCATCCCGGCGGGCCACGGTGAAGGCGTCCGTCGTGAGCCGGTGCCGGTAGGACATGCCCGGCGGCCCCACCCCGAACGACAACATCTCGCCGCTCCACCTGCTCAACGTCAAGCGGCTGGCGTTCGAGACCGACCCCATCAACCCGCCCACCG